>DATKPL010000350.1:0-2049 GCA_035524155.1 Rhizomicrobium sp. | reverse complement strand
GGCCAGGGCATCAGCCTGGAGAGTCTGGGTCTGCAGCCCAAGGACGGCGCGCCCTTTGAGACGGACCGCCGCAAAATCTGGCGCCTGTTCGCAGAGCGTTATTATGTGTTCCGCGGCACGCCTTCGCGGCTCTGGCTGGATCACACCTTTAGTGTGGTGTTCGGGCTGGACCGGCGATTGGGGCCGGATACGGCGGATTATTACTACGACACCATCGCGGAGAAGCTGGCGCGGCCGGAGTTTCGCCCCCGCGCCTTGTTCGAGCGCTTCAACATCGAAGTGATCGCCACCACCGAAACCGCGCTCGATCCCCTCACCCATCACCAAGCCATTGCCCAATCCGGTTGGAAGGGCCGGGTGATCACCACCTTTCGCCCCGATGAAGTGATGGATCCCGATCATGAGGCCTTTACGGAGAGCCTGGCGCAGTTGGGCGATCTCACGGGTGAAGATGTGATGAGTTGGAAAGGATATCTCAGGGCGCTGGAAAATCGCCGCGCCTATTTCCGTGCGCATGGCGCCACCGCCACCGACCATGGCCCGGCCACCGCCCAGACCGCCGATCTCTCGCCGCCCGAAGCCGAGGCGCTGCATGCCCTGATTGTCACCGGCAAGGCGGCTGAAATCGAGCGCGAGCTGTTCCGCGCCCAGATGCTCACCGAGATGGCGCGCATGTCGTTGGACGACGGCATGGTGATGCAGATCCATCCCAGCGTCTGGCGCAATCATGAGGACATGCTGTTCCGCCGCTTCGGCCGCAATGTGGGTGGCGACCTGCCGAACCGGGGCGGCTTCACCGCCCAGTTGAAGCCCCTGCTCGATCGTTTCGGCGATAACAAGGACTTCACCCTGCTGCTCTTCACCCTGGACGAGACCACGTATGCACGCGAATTGGCGCCTCTGGCCGGGCTTTATCCTTGCCTCAAGTTGGGCCCGGCCTGGTGGTTTCACGATTCACCCGAAGGCATGATGCGGTATCGCCGCCAAATCACGGAAAGCGCGGGCTTCTACAATCTGGCCGGCTTTAACGACGATACCCGCGCCTTCTTCTCCATCCCCGCGCGGCATGATCTGGCGCGGCGAATCGACTGCGCCTATCTGGCCGAACTGGTGAGCCAGAAGCGCCTGGAGATGGACGAAGCCGTCGAGGTCGCCGCGGACCTCGCCTATCGCATACCCAAAAAAGTCTACAGGCTGTGACGCGTTTGAACGCGGCCATGTTGGCCCGGCTGCCGGCGGCGGTGACACGGCCGTCGTTCGATCCTGCATCGCTCAAGCCGGGTATCGTCCATCTGGGCATCGGCGCCTTTCATCGCGCGCATCAGGCGGTTTTCACCGAGGACGCCATTGCGGCCAAGGGTGGCGATTGGGGCATTATCGGCGCCTCACTCCGCCACGCCGATGTGCCCGATGCGCTGGCGGCCCAGGACTGCCTCTACACGGTCGAGAGTTTGAGCGAAACGCTTCGCTATCGCGTGATGGGCGTTCTGCGAGAGGCGCTGTTCGCACCCCGCGATCATGACGCCTTGCGCGCCGCCCTGACCTCGCCGAGCACCCGTGCGATCACACTCACTTTGTCGGAGAAAGGCTATTGCCTGGACGGCGCGGGCGCGCTGGATTTCTCCCATCCCGACATCGTCCATGATGTTGCCACGTCCGGCGCCCCGCAATCCGCCATCGGCTGGCTGGTGCTGGGCCTGGAACAACGGCGCCACAACGGCGGCGGCCCCGTCACCATCCTGTCTTGCGACAATCTTCAGTCCAATGGCGACAAACTGGCCCGCGCCGTGGCGGCATTGGCCGAACGCCTGCGACCCGGTCTCGCGGCATGGTTGCCGGCCAATACGGCGTTCCCCTCTACGTTGGTGGATAGCATCGTGCCCGCCGCCGACGACCGCCATCGCGCGCGCGTTCGGGCGGCTCTGGGAATGCAGGACGCTGCCAGCGTCCAGCGCGAGGAATTCGCCCAATGGGTCATTGAGGATAAATTCGCCGGGCCTCTGCCCGCCTGGCATGAGGTCGGCGCGGAGATCGTGACCGATCTCCATA
>DATKPL010000349.1:0-2963 GCA_035524155.1 Rhizomicrobium sp. | reverse complement strand
CCGAAATGGGTGGGCAGCACGCCATTCTTGGTCTTGGAGAACTGAAACCAGCTGGTATAGACCCCGCCTTCGCCCAGCTTGATCACGGGGCCGCTGTCACTGACCGCGCCGTCGGCGGCGTCATAGACCCATGGCCCGGCTTCCACCAATTCCTGGGCGCGGGCGAAATAGGGTTCGATCTCCTTCCTCGCAAACGGCCAGCCGGAATGGGGCACCCAATCGCGGCTTTCGAAATCGATCGCGTCCAGCGGACGGCACCAGCCGCCCCAATGATTGGTCGAGCCGCCCAGATAGCGCAGCCGGCCGGCATCGAGCGGGATATAGGACACGCCCGTCTCGCCGCCCCGATAAAGCGATTGGGTGGGCGGCTCGTATGTCATGCCGCCGGATTCCAGCAGCAGGATGCCCAGCCCGCTGTCGGCCAGGGCCAGGGCCAGGCTGATGCCGGCAGGGCCGCCGCCGATAATGGCGAGGTCGGGCGTGAGAATTGTGCCTGCGGGCAGGGCGCGGGCATCCAGGAAAGCGCTCAAACGGGATCGGTCCACTGGGGCAACGCGCAAGTTTATGCCGTGGGTTGCGTCATGTCTTGTTGCAATTGTCGCTTGCAGCACACACCGGAACCGTGAAATCGCGTTCAGGAACTCGCGCCCGCGCGCTCTGGCGCGAAATCCTTGGCCGGGGCATGGTCCGGCCGCGATTGCAGGGCGGAAGTCATGATTCGAACGTTTGTTGTTTTTGCGCTGGCGGCGTCGGCGGTGCCTCTGTCGGCGGCGTGGGCCGCGCCCGCGCCCGGCGTGACGATCACGGTTGCGCCCACCGCCCCCATCATCGAACGGCACGGCACCCAGCAACTGTTGAATTTCGACATGATGGTCGCCAACAAGAGCAGCGAGACCTATCGCATCGCCAAGGTCGAAATGAGCGTCTATGACGGCGGCGGGCATCTGGCCTCGCGCAAGGCGCTCAACACCGACGCTTTCGCCCCCAGCATCGCGGTGATCGGCAATCAGATCCTGGCGCCCGGCGCGACGCTGGACGTCTTCAATCCTTTTTCGCAGTTCGAGATGGCCATGCCGCTGGCGCGCCTGAGCTATGATTTCTGCCTTCAGCGCGAAGCGACGCCCGAACAGCGGGAAGCGAACCGCCATCGCCTGCCGGACGATTGCGATTTTATTTCGTCCCTGCCGGTGACCCCGCGCATCTATGACGGCAAGACGCCGCTCGCTCTGCCGTTGAAGGGCAAGGTCTTCATCTGGGAAGGACATGATTTCTACGCCCATCATCTGCGCGTGCCGTTCAGCATGGCGAGGGTGAAAGCAATGGGAATCACGGCGAACTCGAACGAATTCGCCAGCGATTTCATTTATACCGACGCGCAGGGCAATGCCTATCACGGCGACCCGCGGGTCACGGAAAACTGGTACAGTTACGGCAAGCCGATCTACGCGCCCGGAAGCGGAACGGTCAGGGAAACTGCCAACGACATCCCCGACAACAAATACACGGACGAAAAAGCCACCGACATCGCGCATCCGAAACTGCCGCCCGGCAAGGACCCGAAGGATATCGGCAATTATGTCCTGATCGATCATGGCAATGGCGAATACAGTTTGCTGGTTCACATGAAACCGGGAAGCGTGCGGGTGAAGCCGGGCGATCATGTCAGCCAGGGCCAGATGATCGGCCAGATCGGTTTTGCCGGGGATTCCCTGTTTCCCCACCTGCATTATTCGCTGATGGAAGGTCCGGAGGATGAGAAATCCTGGGGCATTCCCGCTTATTTCAATCACTTCCGCCGCTATTTCGGCGCGGCCTCGCAGGAGATCGCGCGCGACACCGTCAACTCCGGTGATTTTGTCGAGAGCGACGCGCGTTAGCGCTTCGCCTTTCAACTCTTGGTCCAGGCTTTCTTCCCCCGCGTCGCGAAGCGACTGGCGGGGGAAGATGTCCGCCTGCGGGCTTGCCCGCGTTGGCGGACAGATGGGGGCAATCAAATAGAAGCAAAGAACTCCGCGATCTTTTCTTTGGAGGCACCGCCCGACAGCAAAATCGCCACGGCTATCCGCGCCCGTCGTGCGTCCAGATATTTCGCCGGGATCAGGCCGCGCGCGATCAGATCCATTTCGCCGCCGCCATAGCCATAGGATTTGCTCAAGGTCTCGCCCGCGCCTGTGCGGCTGGCGAACACCACCGGCATCGGCAATTCCGCCAGAAGGGCAGGGGCGCTATCGGCGATATGGCCCGCGCCCGGCAGCGACAACACCAAGGCATCGCATTTGGGGAAGTTGCGGATCAGGTCGGGCTCCAGGCCCGGCCCCGCTTCCAGGATCGGCACCACGCTCTCGCGCCCGCCCCAACTCAGATGCGGCAGGCGCGTTTCGGGGGTCAGCACAAAGCGCACCCGGTCTTCCGCCACCCAGCCCAGCGGCCCCAGCGGCTCCGAGGAAAAGGCATGGGTGCGGAAGGCATGGCGCTTTTTCGCCAACACGCCCCAATGGATTTCGTCATCGAACACCACCAGCACGCCTTTGCCGCGTGCGGCATCACTGGCCGCGACGCGGACGGCCGCGATCAGATTCGCGTCGCCATCGGCCGACGGCTTGTTGGCCAGCCGCATCGCCCCGGTCACGACAATGGGCGTCTCGGTGCGGGTGAGAAGCTCCAGCGCGAACGCCGTTTCCTCCAGCACATCGGTGCCATGGGTGATGACCACGCCGTCATGCGTCTTGGCGACTTCGTTCGCGGCATGGGCCAGCCGGGCGATGTCGGAAACGGTGAAGCTGGTGCTGGGCCGCGACAGGACCGGGGTCAATTCGACACCGATCTTGGGCAGGTTGCGCCTCAGCATCTCCACAAAAGGGGGAGGCGCGCCCAGATTCGCGCCCTTGTCCGACGCCGTCATGGCGATGGTGCCGCCGGTGGTCAGAAGCGCGATACGGGGCATGGGAGACTCTTCGATCAGG
>DATKPL010000348.1:0-3547 GCA_035524155.1 Rhizomicrobium sp. | reverse complement strand
CGGCCATTACATCCGCGAGACACCGGACGACGAAATGGTGGCCGAACTCACTGCCTTCCTGGAACGGCGCACGCCGCCCCATATCCTGTCCATGACGGCGCGCGAGCGGCTCATATCCGCCATGCCTTCGCTCAAGGAGCGGGCCAAAACCCTGGTGCAACTCGATCAGGGTGCGGAATTTCTGTATACGGACGGCCCCCGCGAGCTGGATGCGGGCGCGGCCAAGATTCTCACCCAGGAAGTTCGCGCCCTGCTGTCCAAGACACTGCCCAAACTGGAAGCCACCGACTGGAGCGCCGAAGCGCTCGAAAGCGCGGCACGAAGTTTTGCCGGGGAAAACGGCCTCAAACTGGGCGACGTGGCCCAACCCCTGCGGGCCGCGCTCACCGGCAAGACGGCCTCACCGCCCCTATTCGAGATGTTGTCACTGCTGGGACGGGAAGAATCCCTCATCCGACTAAGGGCTTATGCGGCTTAGTGAAAATTCATTGGCCGGCCTGTAAAACCCGTGACGCGGCGCACAAAGGCCGCTTATATTGCAGCGCAAGATAACAGGGACAAGGGGAGTTTCAGATGCGGGAAAGCAAGATCAAACCGGCCGGCAAAGCCACCGTCACCATCGACGGCAAGGCCCATGAATTCCCCACCTTCAGCGGCACCCAGGGCCCGGATGTCATGGACATCCGCAAATTCTACGACCAGACGGGGATGTTCACCTACGATCCCGGCTTCACGTCCACCGCTTCGACCGAATCCAACATCACCTTCATCGATGGCGACAAGGGCGTGCTGCAGTATCGCGGCTATTCCATCGCCGATCTGGCCGAGCATTCCAGCTTCATCGAGACCTGCTATCTGCTGCTTTACGGCGAACTCCCCAACAAGGCGCAGATGGACCAGTTCTGGTATTCCATCAGCCACCACACCATGGTGCATGAGCAGCTGGCGGCCTTCTTCCGCGGCTTCCGCCGCGACGCCCATCCCATGGCGGTAATGTGCGGGGTGGTCGGCGCGCTGTCGGCTTTCTACCACGACTCCACCGACATCAACGATCCGCGCCAGCGCGAGATCGCCAGCCATCGCCTGGTCGCCAAGATGCCCACCATCGCAGCGATGGCGTTCAAATATTCCATCGGCCAGCCCTTCGTGTATCCGCTCAACGACCTGGGTTATACCGAGAACTTCCTGCGCATGTGCTTCTCGGTCCCGGCCGAGGAGTACAAGGTGAACAAGGTGCTGGCCAAGGCGCTGGACACGATCTTCATCCTCCACGCCGACCACGAGCAGAATGCCTCGACCTCGACGGTGCGCCTGGCCGGTTCGTCGGGCGCCAATCCCTTCGCCTGCATCGCTGCCGGCATCGCTTGCCTCTGGGGTCCCGCTCATGGCGGCGCCAACGAGGCCGCGCTCAAGATGCTGGAAGAGATCGGCACGGTCGATCGCATTCCCGAATATGTAAAGCGGGCCAAGGACAAGAACGACTCGTTCCGCCTGATGGGTTTCGGTCATCGCGTCTACAAGAATTACGATCCCCGCGCCAAGGCGATGCAGATCCAGGCTCATGCCGTGCTGGACGAACTGGGCCTGCACGACGATCCGCTGCTGAAGGTGGCGATCGAGCTCGAGAAGATCGCGCTTCAGGACGAGTATTTCGTCGAGAAGAAGCTTTATCCCAATATCGACTTTTATTCCGGCATCACGCTGAAGGCGCTGGGCTTCCCGAGCTCCATGTTCACCGTGCTGTTCGCGCTGGCCCGCACGGTGGGCTGGATCGCGCAGTGGAAGGAGATGCTGGAGGATCCACACCAGAAGATCGGCCGTCCGCGCCAGATCTATACCGGTCCCACCGAGCGCAAATACGTCGCGATGGGTCAGCGGAAATAGACTTTTTCTATAGTCGCGCGGCCTGACCCGAACCGGTGCCCACTTCGGGGAGCCGCGCTCCACCTATAAAATCCAGCAAAATCTTCGCCGCGCGCAGTGAGGGGGCTTCGCCCCCCTCGCCCAGCGCATGTGCGAATTCATCCATCGCCGCCGTTTGGGCCGCGCGCGCAGCGGGATCGCGGAACAATTTTTCGACGTCCGCCGCCAGTGCATCGGGCGTGGCTTCGTATTGCTTGAACTCCGGCACCGCGCGGCGGCCAAGCAGGATGTTGATCAAGGTCATATAGGGTACCGTCATCAGGCGGTGCGCCAAGGCGTAAGTGAGCCCGCCCACGCGATAGGCCACCACCATGGGCGTGCGTGAAAGCGCCAATTCCGCCGTCACCGTGCCCGATGCCGCCAAGGCCACATCGGCTGCGTCAAAAGCCGCAAACTTGGCGGCCTCGCTGTCCAGAATATGAATGGGCGTGGGCCAGTCCTTGGCAGCCTCGCGCACCTTGGCGGCAACATGAGGAACGGTGGGCAGCACGGTGACCAGACCGGGAATCTTCGCCGCCAGCACCGTGACGGCTTCGCGAAACACGGGAAAGATGAACCGTATCTCGCTCGTGCGGCTGCCGGGCAGAAGCGCCAGCAACGGCACAGCTGTCCCGATCCCGTGTTCGGCGCGAAACTTGTCGCCGCCGGTCATGCGCGTGCGCCGCTCGATCACCGGATGGCCGACGAAGGCGGCCTTGAGATTGTATTTCTCGAAGAACGGTACCTCGAACGGAAACAGCGCCAGGATCAAGTCGAAATAGCGCGCCATCGCCTTGGCGCGATAGGCGCGGCTGGCCCAGACCTGGGGCGCCACATAATTGACGGTCTTGATGCCGGGATCGCGCCTCCTCACCGCGCGGGCGATGCGATGGGTGAAATCGGGACTGTCGATCACCACCAGCACATCGGGATGGGTTTTGACCGCATAATCGGCTGCCTGCTTCACCCGCGCCAGGATGCGGGGAATGGCCGGCACCACTTCGCGCAACCCCATGACCGCCGTGGCATCGAGCGAGAACAGGCTTTCCAGCCCTTCCCGCGCCATCGCCGGGCCACCCACGCCGACGATCCTCACACTATCGCCGGCCAGCTGCTTGATGCCGGCCATCAACTGCGCGCCCAGCTGGTCGCCTGACGGCTCGCCGCACACCAGCATGATGGTTTTCACGGCGCGATGCCTGTGACGAACAGGCCGAGCCGATCGGCCTCGGCAGTCACCGCGTGCTTGTCCACGATCAGCGACTTGCCCGCTTCCAGCGCGATGCCGGCCAGGCCTACCGTCGCGGCGCGGCGCACGGTCTCCACGCCGATCACCGGCATGTCGGTCCTGGCATCCTGGGTGGGCTTCAAGGCCTTCACCAGCACGCCGCGTCTTTTGTCTGGGGTGCCGCGCAGGGATTCCCGCAACTCGCCTACCCGCGCGATCATCCGGTCGGTGCCTTCGGCGGCTTCCACCGCCAGCGCCAGACCTTCGCACACCACCGCGGCCTGGCCCACATCCAGCGCGCCAAGCGCCTTCACGATCTCGAACGCACGCGCGATATCAGCGCGATGGTGATCGTTCGGCGCCAACCACCCCAGCGGTCCTTCCCCTGCCACCAGGCCCGGTGCGGCTTCCGCCACG
>DATKPL010000347.1:0-16401 GCA_035524155.1 Rhizomicrobium sp. | reverse complement strand
CCGGCGCTTCGGCCTGGACTACGCCGCTTCCAGAGCGGGCTTTTCGTCCAGCATTTCTTCGATCGTTTCCTGGCATCGTCCGCAATTCTTTCTTACGCCGCAGCGGGCATAGACGTCATCGGAACAGCAGGCGCCGCCTTCGATGGCGGTGCGGATGCGGTCCTCATTCAGCCTATTGCAGACACAGACGATCATGAAAGCAAGCCTTTGGGCGAGGCCGCTTTATAGGCTAGTTGCGAATGATTGTCAATGTCATAGTTTGGCGGTTTTGCTGTCCTGTTCGGCCAGTTTCTGGACCGAGACATAGTCGGTTTTTCCGGTCCCCAGCACCGGCAGCTCGGCCACTGTGATCACCCGGCGGGGCACCGACAATTCCGAGACGCCATGGTTCTGGGCCCATGCCACCAGGTCGAGGCGGCGGGCGCCCGCCACATCGGTCACTAGGACGATCTGTTCGCCCTTGGTCGGATCGGGCACGGCGACCACGGCATGGTGATTGTCGGGCCAGAGCGCGGCGGCGATGTTTTCCACCACCGCCAGCGATACCGTCTCGCCGCCCACCTTGGCGAAGCGCTTGACCCGCCCGCGAATGGCGATGAAACCGTCTTCGTCGATGCTGGCGACGTCGCCGGTATCGTACCAGCCACCGTCGGGCGGCACGATCCGGCCCGGCGCATCGGCGCGGATATAGCCCAGCATCACATTCGGCCCCTTGACCTTGAGCAGGCCGGCATTGGGAATGCCGTCCACCGGATCGAGGCGCGCTTCCATGCCCGGCATCAGTTTTCCCACGGTGCCAGGATGATTGGCTTCGATCTGGTTGGCGGCGACGACCGGCGAAGCTTCCGTGACGCCATAACCTTCCAGGATTTCCATGCCGTATTTGCGGCGGAAGAAGGTGCGGGTCTCGTCGCGCACGCGTTCGGCGCCGCAGACGGCGAGACGCAAACTGTCCAGATCGCCCGGCTCGCCGGCGCGGCCATACTGGCTGATGAAGGTGTCGGTGGAGAGAAGGATGGTGGCGCGATGCTCGCGGATGCGGCGCACGATCTCTCGCGGCTGGAGCGGCGTGGGATGGCAGATCACTTTCACACCCGCGATCAGCGGCAACAGCGTGCCCACCGTGAGGCCGAAGCAGTGAAACACGGGCAGGGGATTGAACAGCACATCACCGTCATAAAGATCGATATGCGAGCGCACCTGGGCGATGTTGGCCAGGATGTTGTGATGGCTGAGCGCCACGCCCTTGGGCTGGCCTTCGGTGCCCGATGTGAACAGGATTGCCGCCGGCCTGTCATGTGGGGCGCGTTGCGCAAGCAAGCCGGGCGAAAGGCTGCCGACCAATCCGGTGAGCTTGTCCGATAGTGAAAGCTTCGCCCGCACATCTTCCAGGTAGACCAGTTCCGCCACTTCGCCGATGGTCTGCGCGGTTTCTTCCAGCTTGCCCAGTTCGATGAAGCGATGGGCGGTGACCACCCGCTTCACTTCGGCGGTGCGGATGGCGCTTTTGAGATCGGCCGCGCCGGAGGTGAAATTGATCATGGTTGGCACGCGGCCATACGCCGTGAGGGCGAGGAACGCGATGGCCGATCCCACGCCGGTGGGTAGCATCACGCCCACCTTCTCGTCCCGTCTGGTGCCTTTTCTCAGAGCATGGCCCAGCGCGAAGCTGGCGCGCACCAGTTCGTCATAGGTAAGGACACGCCCATCGCCATCCACCAAAGCGGGTGTGCTGCCGCCGAATTCGGCGCGGGCGTCGAGGAAAGCGTGAAACAGCGAGCCCCGCGTCGCCGCCAGGTCGAAAGGAATTCGGCTCGGCCGCCCGGAGGGATTGGTCTTGACCATGCTGTCCATGGCCTGACCCTAGCACAAGCGCATGACGGGCAAGCGCTACCGCTCTTGAAGCTTGGCTGTGGCCGGCCTCCCCTTTGGCGCGAAGCGCCTGAAAGGGGAGGTGCCCGTAGCACGCTCTCGAGCGTGCGTAGGGCGGAGGGGTTCAACGTGCTCTAAAATGCCCGATCCAGCTTTGGAAATTCCGGATCAGTTTTTCGCGACCTGATTCGGTTCTGGCGCTTTCGATCAGCCCGCTCAATTGCGCGCGTAGCGGCTTGGCTTCGCTCCAGAGTTTTTCGGCCTGGTCCGACACCGCGTCACGCATCGGGCGGATGATCTCGCGCTGGAAGCGGCGGGGCCCGAAGGCCGCGATCGCCAGAGCGGCCAGACCGGCGGTGCCAATCGCGACATAGGCGACCTTGGCGGTGCGGCTGGTCGCCGCCCGATAGAACCGGGCTTTGAGCGTGGGGTGATGTGAGCGGGCAGCGACGGCGGTGGAACGGCGGGCGCGGACGGCCATGGCGGAAACCCTCATAAGATGCTTCCCCAACGCCTAAAATAGCCAAAAAGTTCAGGAAGGAAAAGAATCCCAAAACCGCATGGCCGCACCCGCGCCCACGATGGGTGATTTTAACCCGCCCGCCCTCTATATCTCGGCCATGACCGTCGTGATCGACCGCCTCCGCCACCCGGAAAAGGCCCACCGGCCCGACCAGGAGATTCCCCGGAAACCCGACTGGATCCGGGTGAAGGCACCAGTGTCGCGCGAATATGCCGCCACCAAGGCGGTGGTGCGCGAGCACAAGCTCCATACCGTCTGTGAGGAAGCGGCCTGTCCCAATATCGGCGAGTGCTGGACCAAGGCGCACGCCACCATGATGATCATGGGCGACACCTGCACCCGCGCTTGCGCCTTCTGCAATGTGAAGACGGGCCTGCCGGGCGCGCTGGATGCCGAAGAACCTGCCAATGTGGCGGCGGCGGTGAGAAAGCTGGGCCTGCGCCATGTGGTGGTCACGTCGGTCGACCGCGACGATCTGGCCGATGGTGGCGCCGAGCATTTCGCGCAAACCATCAACGCCATCCGCGCCGAAAGCCCCGAGACCAGCATCGAAGTGCTGACGCCGGATTTCCTGCGCAAGGAAGGCGCCATCGAAACCGTGATGGCGGCCAGGCCCGATGTCTTCAACCACAATCTCGAGACGGTGCCGCGCCTTTACCTAACTGTGCGGCCCGGCGCGCGCTATTTCGCGTCGCTGCGTCTTCTGGAGCAGGCCAAAGAGATTTATCCCGAAGGCTTCACCAAATCCGGCCTGATGGTGGGCCTGGGCGAAAGCCGCGAAGAGATCATGCAGGTGATGGACGATCTGCGCGCAGCCAAGGTCGACTTCCTCACCATCGGCCAATATCTCCAGCCGACAAAGAAGCACGCCAAGCTGGAGCGGTTCTGGACGCCCGAGGAATTCGCCGGCCTGGAACTGGTGGCGCGCGCCAAAGGCTTCCTGATGGTGTCGGCGTCGCCACTCACCCGCTCGTCTTATCACGCCGACAGCGATTTCGCGGCGCTGAAGGCGGCGCGCTTAGCCGCGAAGTGAAAGAGCACACCGAAACACGGATCGTTCCGTACACGGCCGATCTTATGTATGCCGTGGTCGCCGACGTGGAGCGCTATCCCGAATTCCTGCCCTGGGTGGTGGCGTTGCGCGTCAAATCGCGCACCAGGGAGGGTGCGCGCGAAATCGTCACTGCTGAAATGGCGGTGGGTTATCGCATGCTGCGCGAACGCTACACCAGCCGGGTGATGCTCGATCCCGAAGCGCGCATCATCGATGTGGTGGCGGTCGAAGGACCTTTTCGCCGCCTCGAAAATCACTGGCGCTTCACGCCGCAAGACGAGGGCTGCAAAGTGGATTTTCGCGTGGTGTTCGAATTCTCCAACCGGCTCTTGCAGATGGCGGCGGGCTCCGCCTTCGAGAACGTGCTGATGAAGATGACCGACGCGTTCGAAGCGCGCGCCGCCAGTCTTTCGCACTCTTCAGCCTGAGCAATATTGAAAAGCTCTTGTCATGCCCGCAAAAGCGGGCATCCAGTGATGTGCGGGATTCTGGATTCCCGCTTACGCGGGAATGACATGTGAACCTATTACCGCGCGCAACAATTTCAGCGCCTCCTTCACTGTAGCGAGGCGCACTTCACTGCGGCCGATATCGCCGAAGCGAAACTCGTGCGAGACAATATTGTGGCCGTCGGCCAGCGCGACATGGACCAGCCCCACGGGCTTGTCCGCACTGCCGCCGCCGGGTCCGGCAATCCCGGTGACGGCGATAGCCAATTGCGCGCGGGCATGGCGCAAGGCGCCGTCGGCCATCGCGCGGGCAACCTGGTCCGACACTGCGCCATATTTGCGCAGCAGCGCCGCCGGCACGCCCAGCGCTTCTTCCTTTGCCTCATTGGAATAGGTGACAAAGCCGCGTTCCACCACGTCTGACGAGCCGGGAATTTCGGTGAGAAGGCCGGCGATCAAACCGCCCGTGCAGCTTTCGGCAGTGGCGATGCGGATGTTCTTGGCGCGTGCTGCGTCCAACAGATCCCGCGCCTGATCCCGAAGCGCGGTGTCGAACATCAGATCACCCGGAAATATTGGACCAGGCCGCCGATGATGGCGGCGGCCAGGCCCGCCACCATGTCGTCGGCCATCACGCCCAACCCGCCCGGCAGTTTCTCTGCCGCCGAGATCGGCCAGGGTTTCAGAATGTCGAACAGGCGGAACAGCAGGAAGGCCAGCGCGAATTCCGGCGCGGTGCCAGGGCCGAAGCCCAGCGAAATGCCGGCGCAGGCCAGCCACTGGCCGGCCAGTTCATCGATCACGCATTCGGAAGGATCGTCACGTCCGGTCGCGCGGACATGATCGCCGCAGGCCCAGATGCCGATCAGGAACACGATCAGGCTGGCAACAATCACGGCCCATCCGCCGCCGGCGCGCGCGATCCATATGGCGAACGGCACCGCGACCATGCTCATCACCGTGCCCGAAGCGACGGGGAAATAGCCGATGCCGAAAACGGAGGCGATGATGGTGGAGAGTCTCATGGTTTGCTCGATTCAGGGAAGACGGACGGTAGCGATGGCCTGCGCCGCCAGGCCTTCGCGGCGGCCGGTATAGCCCATGCCTTCGGTGGTGGTGGCTTTCACGCTCACCCGGTCCAGGTTCAGCGACAGGATTTCGGCGATGCGGGCGCGCATCGCGTCGCGGTAGGGGCCGACCTTGGGCCGCTCGCAGATCAGGGTGACGTCGCAATGGACGATTTCGCCGCCTCTGGCTTTCACCAGTTTGGCGGCGTGATCCAGGAATTTCCACGACGGCGCGCCGCGCCAGCGTTCGTCCGTAGGCGGAAAATGCTGGCCGATATCGCCGGCGCCGATCGTGCCCAGGATCGCATCGGTCAAGGCATGCAGGCCCGCGTCGGCGTCGGAATGGCCTTCCAACCCATGATCGTGCGGCACCTTGACCCCGCAGAGCCAGACATGGTCGCCCGCAGTGAAGCGGTGCGCGTCATAACCCATGGCGCTGCGCGTTTCCCCGCCGAGTAGACGCTCCGCCAAGACGAAATCCCTTTCGGTGGTGACCTTCAGGTTGATTTCCTCGCCTGTCACCGCCTCGACCGCAAGCCCCGCCATGCCCGCGATCGCCACATCGTCCGTGGCGTCGGCTTTGGCGTGATCGCGATGCGCCTTGAGGATGGCGGCGAAGCGGAATCCTTGAGGAGTTTGCGCCCGCTCCAATCCGTCCCGCGGCACGGTCACCCAGATATTTCCTTCCTTGCGTCTCAGTGTATCGGCGACGGGCAACATCGGTACCGCGCCGTCCGCGCCTTTCTCCAATGCGCCCATCACAGCCTCGATGGCGGCGTGCGAGACCAGCGGCCGCGCCGCGTCGTGGATCAACACATAATCCGGCGGATCGTCCGCCATCGCTTCCAAACCCAGCCGGACCGAATCCTGCCGCCGCGCGCCGCCGATGACGGGAGCAGGCGCGGCCGGGCCCATGGCGTCGCGGTAAAGCTGTTCCTGGCCCGGGCCGATCACCACCCGGACCGGCCAGCCGGCGAAGGCGTCCATTGAGCGGCGCAACATGGGCCGTCCGGCCAGCAATTCATATTGCTTGGGCCCGGCCCGGCCGAAGCGTTCTCCCTTGCCGGCGGCGACGATCAGGATGGCGGTGCGGGACATGGCGGTTTGGCTGGGCTTCCTGGCCTCTGCCTAACATTCCCGGCCGCCGCATTGCGACAATTGATTGTTGCCGTAAGGTTTGCCTATAATAGTGCCATGCTTAAATAATAGGCATTTTATGGAAGCCCTTGCCCTGACGCGCCGCTCGGTGACGGAATTCCCCATCGCCAACGCCTTGCCGTCGCCGATTCTGGTGATCGGTCCGCGTCGCGAGATCCTCTACGCCAACCCCGCCGCCGAGCAGTTCTTCGACACCGGTGTGGCGATTCTGATGAAGCAGAATTTGTCCGACCTGCTGCCTTTCGGCTCGCCCCTGTTTCAACTGGTGGAGCAGGCGCGCAGGCGCGATGCCTCGGCGGCCGAGCGGGACGTGGATCTGTCCACTCCCAAGCATGGCGAGCGCATCGCCGATGTCACGGTGACGCCGTTGCCCGATCCGTCAGGTACTTTGGTGATCGCGCTGTCCGAACGGAGTCTCGCCCAGCGCATGGACCGCCAGTTGATGGCGCAAGGCGCGGTTCGCTCCATGCACGGCATGGCCGCGGTCCTGGCGCACGAGATCAAGAATCCCCTGGCCGGTATTCGCGGCGCAGCACAATTGCTGGAAGAGCAACTTCCGCCCACCGAGCGGGAGATGACGCGGCTGATTTGCGAGGAAAGCGACCGCATCCGCGGCCTGATCGACCGCATGGAAGCGTTCGGCGATACCAGCGCCTTTCAGCGCAAGCCCGTCAACATCCACGAGGTGCTGGGGCGTGTGCGCCGCATCGCCGATACCGGCTTCGCCCAGGGCGTGGCTTTTGTGGAGAATTTCGATCCCTCGCTGCCGCCGGTGAAAGGCGACCGCGATCAGTTGATCCAGGTCTTTCTCAACCTCGCGCGCAATGCGGTCGATGCGCTGCCGCAAAGCGGCGGCGAAGTCACCTTCACCACCAGCTACCGGCCTGGCGTGCGTTTCGGCACCGGCACCTCGGGCGAGCGCGTCTCACTGCCGCTGGAAGTGACGGTGCGCGACAACGGCATGGGCGTGCCGGGTGATCTGATGCCCTATATCTTCGATCCCTTTGTCACCACCAAGGCGCGGGGCTCGGGCCTGGGCCTGGCGCTGGTCGCCAAGATCGTGGGCGACCATGGCGGAGTGATCGAATGCGACTCCATGCCGGGCCGCACCATTTTCCGCGTTCTTCTTCCCATCATCCCCAGCAGCGAGGGCGAATAATGTCCGCCACCATTCTTGTCGCCGATGACGACAGCGCCATCCGCACGGTGCTGCATCAGGCTTTGGCCCGCGCGGGCTATGACGTGCGCACCACGGGCACCGCGGCGGGGCTGTGGAAGATGATCACGGCAGGCGAGGGCAGCCTTGCCATCACCGATGTTGTGCTGCCGGATGAAAGCGGGTTCGAACTGATCCCGCGCATCAAGCGCGTGCGGCCCGATCTGCCGGTACTGGTGATGAGTGCGCAGAACACGCTTCTCACCGCCATCACGGCAGCGGAGCGCGGCGCGTTCGAATATCTGCCCAAGCCCTTCGACCTCAAAGAACTCACCAATGTGGTGGCGCGCGCCCTGGCCGCGCCTGGCGCGCGGCGCGAAGAACCGGTGGAGGAAAGCGAAGACCGGTTGCCCTTGATCGGCCGCAGTCCGGCGATGCAGGAAATCTACCGGGTGATCGCGCGGCTCACCCAGACCGATCTCACCGTGATGATCATGGGCGAATCCGGCACCGGCAAGGAATTGGTGGCGCGCGCGCTGCACGATTACGGCAAGCGCCGCCATGGCCGCTTCATTGCCGTCAATATGGCTGCGATCCCGAAAGAGCTGGTGGAAAGCGAATTGTTCGGCCATGAGCGGGGTGCCTTCACCGGCGCCACCAATCGCGGCATCGGCCGCTTCGAACAGGCCGAAGGCGGCACGCTGTTCCTGGATGAGATCGGCGACATGCCGCTGGAAGCGCAAACGCGCCTTCTGCGCGTGCTGCAGCAAGGCGAATACACAACCGTGGGCGGGCGCATGCCGATCCGCACCGATGTGCGCATCATCGCCGCCACCAATCGCGATCTGCGCCAGTTGATTGCGCAAGGCTTGTTCCGCGAGGACCTCTATTATCGTTTGAATGTCGTGCCGTTGCGGCTGCCGCCGCTGCGCGAACGGGCCGAAGATATCCCTGACCTGGCGCGTCATTTCCTGCGCAAGGCGGAGGGCGAGGGACTTCCGGCGAAATCCTTCGACACCGATGGGCTGGAAATCCTTCGCCGCCACCGCTGGCCGGGCAATGTGCGCGAGTTGGAGAATCTGGTGCGCCGGCTGGTGGTGCTGAATGCGGGCGAGACCATTCCCGCCCAGGCCATCGCCGCGGAATTGAAGGAGCCGGCCCGGCTGATGGCCGAAGAGGCGGCGGAGGAAGAGGCGCCCTCGCTGTCCGCCGCCGTGGAAAAATTCCTCTCCCGTTATTTCCTCAGCCACGGCGACAAGCTGCCGCCGCCGGGGATTTACGACCGCATCCTGATGGATGTGGAGCGGCCCCTGATCTCCATCTGCCTGGCGGCAACACGCGGCAACCAGATCCGCGCCGCCCAGCTTTTGGGCCTTAACCGCAATACCCTGCGCAAGAAGATCCGGGATCTGGATCTGGAAGTCATAAGAGGGCTTCGGACCGATTAGGATTATATTGGTTTACCAAACCCTTAGGTCTGTTGTAGAGTTGCACCGCTGTATTCTTGCAACAGCCTGTGCTGCGGCTACAATGTTGCAAATCTGATTAACGGCCAAGCGGCTCAACAGAAGGGTGCCGGTATCTCGAACGGGTCTTTCATAAGCCGCGAGCGCGAGCGCTTTCGTGCGGCCTCCCGCCCGTCGCAATTGGCGTTGGGGGTCGGCTTCCTGGCGGTCCTGTCCGGCGCGGTCACCTACGGCATTCTCTCGGGCCTGATCCCCTGGTCGCCCGGCCGGGGCGGCCTGATCGTCCTGCTTCTGATCAATCTCACCTTGGGTCTGTCGCTGGGCGCGCTGATCGCCTGGCGGCTGGTGCGGCTTTGGACCGAGCGCAAATCCGGCCGCGCCGGCGCGCGCCTGCATGTGAGGCTGGTGACCTGGTTCGGCACCATCGCCGTCGTGCCCGCCATCCTGATCGCGATCTTCGCGGCGGTGACGCTCAATCTGGGCCTGGAAGCCTGGTTCTCGGACCGGGTGAAGGAAGCCCTGGGCAGCGCCGTCAATGTCGCCCAGCACTACATGAACGATCATGAGCGCGACATCATCGGCGACGCCTACGAGATCGCCAACAGCATCCAGCGCGATCCCACCTTGTTCGACGCCAACAAGCATGTGAAGCCCACCGATTTCTTCGCCAAGCTGAATTCGCTCACCAAGGACCGCGGCTTGCAGGCGTCCTATATCGTCGACGGCAACGGCAAGATCCTGGCGTCCACCAAGCAGCAATTCGTCAAGGATCCCAAGCCGCCATCGGCATCCGATCTGGCCCAGGCCCGTTCGGGCTCGATCGTGGTGGATGCCGCGCCCGGCGGCGGCACCGTCACCGCGCTGATCCAGATGCAGACCCTGAAAGACGCCTATCTGATGGTGGTGCGCCAGGTCGATCCGCAGGTGTTCGGTTATTACAACCGCACCAAGCTGGCGGTGTCGGAATATAACCGGCTGGACGAGAACCGCTCGGAATTGCAGCTGTTGTTTGCGGCGCTTTATGCCGTGGTCTCGCTGGTCACGCTGTTGGGCGCGGTGTGGGCGGGCATCTGGGCCGCCAACAGATTGGTGCGTCCCATCTCCAATCTGGTGAGCGCGGCCGAGCAGGTGTCGGAGGGTGATCTCACTGCCCATGTCAAAGTCGCTGAAAATGACGACGAGATCGCCAATCTCGGCAACGCCTTCAACCGCATGACCAGCCAGCTCGCCGCGCAGCGCGCCGACCTGATGACCGCCAATCGCCTGAACGACGAGCGCCGCCGTTTCACCGAGACGGTGCTGTCGGGCGTAAGCGCGGGCGTGATCGGCCTGGACCGCGACGGCAACATCACCATCGTCAACCGTGCCGCCGCGCGGCTGTTGAACGCCACGCCGGAGGAATTGGAAGGGTGTCACTATGCGGAATCGGTGCCGGAGCTGGGCGCCTTGATCCGCCGCGCATTGTCTGAGCCCGCGGCGCGCGCCAGTGGCGAAGTCACCGTCAAGCGCACCGGAAGCCCCCGTCAATTGTCGGTGCAGGTGTCGAGCGAGACCGGCAACGCGTCCGGTTTCGTAGTTACTTTCGACGATATCACCGATCTGGTGGGGGCGCAGCGCACCGCCGCCTGGGCCGATGTGGCCCGCCGCATCGCGCACGAGATCAAGAATCCTCTCACGCCAATCCAGCTTTCCGCCGAACGGCTGAAGCGCAAATACGGCGCCGAAGTCTCCACCGATCCGGAGATTTTCCAGCAATGCATCGACACCATCATCCGCCAGGTGGGCGATATCGGCCGCATGGTGGACGAATTCTCGTCCTTCGCGCGCATGCCCAGGCCCGTGATGCGGCGCGAGAACGCCGCCGAACTTTTGCAGCAGGCCGTGTTCCTGCAGCGCGTGGCCCATCCCGACATCGCCTTTGCCGTGGAAGCGCCAAAGGACCCGGTCTTTTTCGAAGGCGACGGGCGCCTGGTCAGCCAGGCGCTTACCAATGTGCTCAAGAATGCGGGTGAGGGGATTGCCGCGCGCCGCGCTTCTGGCGACGAGGCGCCGGGCAAAATCGCAGTCGCGCTTCAGCCCAACGGCGCGAATTTCGCCTTCAAGGTCAGCGACAATGGCATCGGCCTTCCGGCCGAGCACCGCCACCGCTTGACCGAGCCTTATGTCACCACCCGCGCCAAGGGGACGGGGCTGGGTTTGGCGATCGTGCGCAAGATCATGGAAGACCATGGGGGCGAAATTGCGTTGGGGGACGCGGAAAGCGGCGAGGGGGCGTTGGTCACACTGACCTTCCCGTTCGCACAGAAGACGTTGCGTCAGAAAGGCAATGAGAATGAGCAAAACCGGATCGCCGATCACGTCTGAGATTCTGGTGGTGGACGATGAAGAGGATATCCGCGACCTGATCGCCGGCATCCTCAAGGACGAAGGCTATGAAGCCCGCATGGCCGGCGACAGCGATGGCGCGCTGGCCGCGGTCCGCGCGCGGCGTCCGCAACTGGTGATCCTGGACATCTGGCTCCAGGGTTCGCGCCATGACGGCATCCATGTGCTGGACCAGATCAAGCGCGAGCATCCCGATCTGCCGGTGGTGATGATCTCCGGTCACGGCACCATCGAGACGGCGGTGGCCTCGATCAAGAAGGGCGCCTATGACTTCATCGAGAAACCGTTCAAGGCCGACCGTTTGCTGCATGTGGTGGAGCGCGCGCTGGAAGCGGCGCGTCTGAGGCGCGAAGTCCAGGAGCTGAAACTCAAGGCCGGCGACGATGGCGAGATGGTGGGCAACTCGTCCGTTGTCGCCCAGTTGCGCGCTTTGATCGACAAGATCGCCCCCACCAACAGCCGGATTCTGATTTCCGGCCCCGCAGGCTCGGGCAAGGAGGTGGCCGCGCGCCTGATCCATGCCCATTCGCGGCGCGTCAGCAATGCCTTTGTCGCCATCAATTGCGCCACCATGGCGCCGGAGCGGATCGAGACCGAATTGTTCGGTGTGGAGCACGGCGACAGCCATAAGACCGGCCTGTTCGAGCTGGCGCATAACGGCACGCTCTATCTGGACGAAGTGGCCGACATGCCGCTGGAAACCCAGGGCAAGATCCTGCGCGTCCTGATCGACCAGACATTTACGCGGATCGGCGGCACCACGCGGGTGCAGGTGGATGCGCGAGTGATCTGTTCGACCACGCGGGACCTGCGCGCCGAAACTGAAGCCGGGCGCTTCCGCGAAGACCTTTATCACCGCCTGAATGTGGTGCCGCTGCGCATTCCGTCCCTGGCGGAACGGCGCGACGATATCCCGGGCCTGATCGCGCATTTCATGAAGCGGCTGTCGGCGGCCAGCGGTTTGCCCGTGCGCAACATCGGCGACGACGCCATGGCCGTGCTGCAGGCCCATAGCTGGCCCGGCAATGTCCGCCAGTTGCGCAACATTGTCGAACGGCTGTTGATCCTGGCCAGCGACGATCTCAACGAGACCGTCACCGCCGATCTTCTGCCCACCGATTTGGGCAGCGGCAATGGCTGGGGCGGCCAGAAGGGCGGCGACCTGGTGATCTCGCTGCCGCTTCGTGAAGCAAGGGAGATTTTCGAGCGCGACTATCTGGTGGCGCAAATCAACCGCTTCGGCGGCAACATCTCGCGCACCGCGGCCTTTATTGGTATGGAGCGGTCGGCGCTGCACCGCAAGCTCAAATCCCTGGGCGTGGGCTCGTCGCAGACTTTCAACGCTTAAGGCAAAAAGCTCAATGATCAAATGGACGGCAACACGCGCGCCGGCGGGACGCGTCGCCTATGTCAATGGCCGCTATATTCCCCATGGCCATGCCGGCGTGCACATCGAAGACCGTTCGCTGCAACTGGGCGACGGCATCTATGAAGTCACGGCCATTGTCGATGGCCGTTCGATCGACGAGGAGCCGCATCTCGACCGCATGGAGCGGTCCCTGCGCGAGATCGGCATGGCGATGCCGATGGGCCGCGCCGCCATGAAGCTGGTGATGCGCGAAATGATCCAGCGCAACCGGGTGAAGAACGGGCTGCTCTATATCCAGGTGTCGCGCGGCACGGCGCGGCGCGATCATCCCATTCCGGACCAGCCGCTGCGTCCCACGCTCATCATGACGGCGCGTTCGCAGGACCCCGAGCTCAGTGAAAAGAAGCGCACCCAAGGCGTGGGCGTGATCACCCGGCCCGATCAGCGCTGGGCCCGGCGCGACATCAAGACGGTGCAGCTTCTGCCCAATCTTCTGGCCAAGACCGAGGCGCGCAAGAACGGCGCCTATGAGGCGTGGCTGGTGGACGGCGAAGGTTTTGTGACGGAGGGCGCCTCGACCAACGCCTGGATCGTGGACAAGGACGGCCATATCGTCACGCGCCAGCTTTCCAACGATATCCTGCCCGGCGTGACGCGGCGGGTGATCATGGAAGCCGCCGCCGAAGCGCAGCTCGCCATCGTCGAGCGCAAATTCAGCGTCGCCGAAGCCAGGACGGCGCGGGAAGCCTTTATTTCATCGGCATCCGGCGCGGCCATTCCGGTGGTGGCGATCGACGGCGTTCCGGTGGGCGACGGCAAGCCCGGCCCCCTGGCCAAGCGGATCCGCGAGCTCTATGCCCACAAAGCGGGCATTCCCGGCTGACCGCCCGTTACGTTTTTTTCGCTTTCGCAGATGCGGCAATCCACTATGCTGGAATCACTTACTGCCATCACTGGCCCAATTTTTTAGGGCGAATAACAAAGGGGAAAACCCCATGGCCAAAAATAACGAGCGAAAACAATGAGTGAAAAACAACAAAATCTTCAGGACACGTTCCTCAACGCCGTCCGCAAAAGCAAAGCCTCGGTCACGATCTTCCTGGTCAATGGCGTCAAGCTTCAGGGCAATATCACCTGGTTCGACAATTTCTGCGTGCTTCTGCGCCGCGATGGCCAGGCGCAGCTGGTCTACAAGCATGCCATCTCGACCGTGATGCCGATGGGGCCGATCCAGCTCCAGGACGAAGCCGCGCACGAGTCCGCCTGATCTTGGCCAAGCGTAACGACGAGCGGCATCGCGTTTCAGCGTTCGTCATCCATGTCGAGCCCAAATCGCGCGACCAGAATGCGCGCGATGCGGAAGCGCGGCTGGAAGAAGCCGTCGGCTTGGCCGGCGCCATCGATCTGGATGTGACCCTGGCCCGGATCGCGCCTCTGGCGCGGCCCACGCCCGCCACCCTGATCGGCTCGGGCAAGGTGGACGAGATCGCCGGCGACGCCAAAACGCTCAAGCCGGAAGTGGTGATCGTCAACGCGCATCTCAGCCCGGTGCAGCAGCGCAATCTGGAGAAGGCGTGGAGCACCAAAGTGCTGGACCGCACCGCGCTGATCCTCGAGATTTTCGGCGAACGCGCCGCCACTAGGGAAGGGCGCTTGCAGGTGGAATTGGCGCACCTGACCTATCAGCGCTCGCGCCTGGTTCGAAGCTGGACCCATCTGGAGCGGCAACGGGGCGGCTTCGGCTTCCTGGGCGGCCCGGGCGAAACCCAGATCGAAGCCGACCGCCGCCTGATCGGCGATCGTATCGTCAAGATCAAGCGCGAACTGGAAGGGGTCAAACGTACCCGCGCACTGGGCCGTCAGGCGCGCCGCCGCGTGCCGTTCCCCCTGATCGCCCTGGTGGGCTACACCAATGCCGGCAAGTCCACCCTGTTCAACCGCCTCACCAAGGCCGAGGTCCTGGCCAAGGATCTGTTGTTCGCCACCCTCGATCCCACCATGCGCGGCGTGAAGTTGCCGAACGGCACCAAGGTGATCCTGTCGGACACGGTCGGCTTCATCGCCGATCTGCCCACCGAGCTGGTGGCCGCGTTCCGCGCCACCTTGGAAGAGGTGTTGGCGGCCGACGTGATTGCCCATGTCCGCGACGCCCATCATGACGAAAGCGAGGCCCAGAAGGCCGACGTGCTGAAGGTGCTGAGCGAGCTGGGGGTGCCGGAAAGCCGGCCCATGATCGAGATTCTGAACAAGATCGACCTTTTGCCGGAGGAGGCGCGCGAGGGCCTGCTTGCCGGCAACACAAGGGGCAAGCGTGCCGTCGCCGTCTCGGCGCTGACCGGCGAAGGCTTGGACGCGCTTTCAGCCCGGTTCGAGGCCGAGGTGACACATGACAACATTGGGCTGGAGTTGAGCCTGGAGGCCAGCGATGGCGCCAATCTGGCCTGGGTTTACCGCCATGCCGAAGTGACCAGGCGGCGCGAGCGGGGCAACCGCATCGCCCTTTCGCTCAGGATCGCTCCACAGGAGATGATCCGCTTTCAGGATCGCTTTCCGGGGAAAATCAAGCTTTCCCAGAGCGCTGCCGCGCATTCCTAATGTTAATAGATAAGAGCAGGAGGGCTGTGGGCCTAGCCTTCGGCGGCTTTTGCCTTCTGCCAGAGCGCTTCCATCTCATCCAGGCTGGCGCCGGCGGGTTCGCGGCCCTCGGCCTTCAGCGCCGCCTCGATGAAATGGAAGCGGCGGGTGAATTTGGCATTGGCCGCGCGCAGGGCCGCCTCCGGGTCCACCTTCAGATGGCGGGCGAGATTGGCCACCACGAACAGAAGATCGCCGATCTCTTCCGCGCGCTTGTCGGGATCCAAGCCGGCATCGACCACTTCGCGGGCTTCCTCGGCGATTTTCTCGACCACCTTGTGGGCATTGTCCCAGTCAAAACCGACGCTTGCGGCGCGGCGTTGAAGCTTGTCGGCGCGCAAAAGCGCGGGCAGGGCCAAGGGCACGTCATCCAGAATGCTGGTCTTGTCCCTGGTCTTGGCTTTGCGCTCCGCCGCCTTCAATTCCTCCCAGGCCAGCTTTTGGCTGTGCTGGTCGGATTGGGCTTCGCCTTGGCCGAAGACGTGCGGATGGCGCCGGATCATCTTGGCAATGACGGCCTGGACCACATCGCCGAAATCAAAAAGTCCGGCTTCTTCGGCCATGCGGGCGTGAAACACGACCTGGAACAGAAGGTCGCCCAGTTCATCGGGCAGCGCCTTGTAGTCGCGGTCCTCGATGCTGGCCGCGACCTCATAGGCTTCTTCGACCGTGTAAGGCGCGATGGTGGCAAAGGTCTGGGCGCGGTCCCAAGGGCAGCCGTCGGGACTGCGCAACTTGCGCATGATCTCGAGCAGCTGGGCGATGTCGCGGCCGGGATCGGGCTTGAGAGGATTCGTCATGGCGAGGATTGGAAGGGGCCGGGCTTTGGCCCGCAAGTCGCCTTGGCGTCCGGCCGCCGGTTCGCCCACACCCAGAATTCTCGTATAAGTAATATTATGTCAAATTATAGCCCGACGTTACACTTGGCGCACCCAGCGCCAAGATGTAGCGTGGAGATGATTCGTGGGAACCCGCCGCATTATCTTGGGCGACCGCGACATCCGGCGGGAGGATTGCCCTATGGAGTTCCGTTTGACCTACGAAGGCCCGCTAAAGGGCTCTAGTAACGACAAGCCCCGGGGCGACCATAAACACGAAATCCGTATGAAGCTGCATCCGCAGCTTAAGCGGCTCTGGGAAGTCCATAGCTGGTTGTCCGATCTAAAAAGCCTCAGCTTTCCCGACTATGAGGAAGCAGTTCGCGGAAATGCGCTGAAAAACGAGTATTGGGATCACAAGACCCCATACTTGGATTTGCTGGGCGAAAA
>DATKPL010000346.1:0-2738 GCA_035524155.1 Rhizomicrobium sp. | reverse complement strand
TGACCGGCCCCGCTCGCTGTTCCTGCTGGGACCGTCACGCATGCCGCTCTCGGGCAGCCGCCTGTTTCAGTCCGGCTCGGTTTCGGTGCCCGATGTGATCATCGGCATGGACGTGCTGCGCCATCTGCACATCTATTTCGCGGCCAAGGAGAAGCGGCTCTATATCACCGATGCCGTTTCGGGCGAATCCGCGCTGTTCCGCTACAAGGAATAGCGTCCGGAACCGATCGCCCGCTTGACGGCTTTAGTCCTTTGCGGCATCGGAAGGGTCATGCCCGAAGCCCGCGATCCCCAGAAAATCCTCGACGCCGTGATCACCGCCGCCAGGCGCCAGGGCGCAGACGCCGCCGATGCGCTGCTGGTGGAAAATGTCTCCGCCAGCGTCTCCTACCGCCTGGGAAAACTGGAGGATGTGGAGCGCAGCGAAAGCAGCGATCTGGGCCTGCGCGTGTTCGTGGGCAATCGTGTGGCGATGATCTCGTCCAGCGATTTCTCGGAGGACGCCCTCGCCGCCCTGCCCGAGCGCGCCATCGCCATGGCGCGGCTGGCGCCCGAGGACAAGTTCGCGGGCCTTGCGCCGCGCGAGCTTCTGGCAAAATCCATCCCGGATCTCGATCTGGAGGACAGGCAAGAACCGGCCGCGGAAACCCTGGTCGAATGGGCCCGTGACGCCGAGCAGGCCGGACTTGCCGTTCCCGGCGTCACCAATTCCGAAGGCGGCGGCGCTGGCTTCTCGCGCATGGGTGTCGCGCTCGCCACCAGCGAAGGGTTCTTCGGCCGCTATGCCGGGACCAGCCACACCATCAGCGTGGTCGTGCTGGCGGGCGAAGGCACCGGCATGGAACGCGACTATGACCACGCCAGCGCCCGCCATGCGAAAGACCTGCTCGGCGCGGAAGCGATTGGCCGGAGCGCGGGCGAGAAAGCGGTGCGCCGGCTCAACCCCCGCAAGGTGAAATCGCAAAGCGCGCCCGTGGTGTTCCACCCCCACGAGGCCGGCGGACTGCTTGGCCATTTCGCCGGCGCCATTTCCGGAGCCGCGGTGGCGCGCGGCACCTCGTTCCTCAAGGACCGGATGGGGACGGAAATTTTCGCGCCCCATATCCGCATCATCGACGATCCGCACCGGAGGCGCGGTTTGCGCTCCAAGCCGTTCGACGGCGAAGGCGTGGCCAATTCCCGCCATGCCTTGATCGACAAGGGCGTGCTGACCACGTGGCTCCTAGATTGCGCCACCGCCCGCCAGTTGGGCCTTGCCACCACCGGCCACGCCGCGCGCGGCACCGGCGGCCCGCCCATGCCGTCTGCCACCAATCTCTACATGGAAGCAGGCACGGTGACGCCAAAAAACCTGATCGCCGACATCAAGCAGGGCTTTTACGTCACCGAACTGATGGGCATGGGCGTCAATGGCGTGACCGGCGATTACAGCCGCGGCGCCGCCGGTTTCTGGATCGAGAATGGCGAGATCGCGTTTCCGGTGTCGGAAGTCACCATCGCGGGCAACCTCAAGGAGATGTTCCGCAAACTCACGCCCGCCGACGACCTGGAATTCCGCTATGGCACCAATGCTCCCACCTGCCGCATCGAAGGCATGACGATTGCCGGCGCATGACCGACAAGCGCCGGAACAGGACGGCTCAACGCTGTCAGCCGCGCCGAGTCATGCGCCAAAAGCGAATAAAGATCTTGAGAAAGATCTGACTCTCCTCGAAAGCCGCGTGCGGGCGGCGGGCAAGATCGCGCTCAATTATTTCGGCGGCAGCTACAAGCGCTGGAGCAAGGAAGGCGGCAGTCCCGTCACCGAAGCCGACCTGGCGATCGATTCCTTTCTCAAGACCGAGTTACTCCAAGCTAGGTCCGATTATGGCTGGCTGTCGGAGGAAAGCGTAGACGATCCGGCGCGCCTGACACGCCTGCGCACTTTCGTGGTGGATCCGATCGACGGCACCGTGGCCTTCATGAAAGGCCGCCCGCATTTCACCATCTGTGCCGGCATC
This sequence comes from Rhizomicrobium sp., assembly GCA_035524155.1. Lineage (GTDB taxonomy): Bacteria > Pseudomonadota > Alphaproteobacteria > Micropepsales > Micropepsaceae > Rhizomicrobium. Next base: position 738 of record DATKPL010000346.1, on the reverse strand, counting down.
GTCGAAGCCGGGCGCGCCGTCGCCGGCGTGGTATTCAATCCGGCCCGGGACGAATGTTTCATCGCGGCATCCGGCCAAGGCGCACGCCTGAATGGCGAAACTATTGGCGTGGGTCACGCCAGCGAGATCGAGGGCATCCGCCTTCTGGGCGACCGGAAGCTTTTCGCCGAATGGCCGCCCATGCAGATCGAAAGTTTGAGCTCGATCGCCTATCGGATCGTACTGGTGGCCGCCGGACGCTTCGATGCCATGATCAGCCTGACGGTCAAGCGCGACTGGGACATGGCGGCGGCGGACATCATCCTGGCCGAAGCGGGAGGAAAACTGGTGGGCGGCGACGGCCTGCCCCTTCGCTACAACAACGCCCAAGCCATCCAGGGCGCGACAATCGCCGCGGGGCCGGAACTTATCGGCCCCCTGTTGGCCCAGCTTGCGGCAAAGAATTCGCTTAAAAATGCGGCCAAATCCCTCTAAAGGGACGCTTTGATTATGCCCCACCGCTTCGCACCTTAAGGGCGACGCGCCCTGACCGGAGCCGCCATGACCACATCCACGCCCAAGCAATTGCTCCATCTGGTTTTTGGCGGCGAACTGGTTTCGCCCGAGAGCATCGAATTCAAGGACCTTCACAAGCTGGACATTGTGGGCATCTATCCCAATTTCGCCGAGGCCCGGCGCGCCTGGGCGTCCAAGGCGCAAGGCACCGTCGACAATGCCCAGATGCGCTATTTCGTGGTC
>DATKPL010000345.1:0-6299 GCA_035524155.1 Rhizomicrobium sp. | reverse complement strand
CCGGCAACCGGCCGATGATGGTTTCGATCTCGTTGGGATTGATCCATTCGCCGCCCGATTTGATCAGGTCCTTGGAGCGGCCCGAGATGGTGAGGTTGCCGTCATCGTCGATGCTGGCCAGGTCGCCGGTGTCGAAATAGCCTTCCTCGTCCAGCATGTTCTGGTGCGACTTGAAATAGCGGCCGACCACGCTGTGGCCTTTTACCTTGAGATGCCCGGTGACGTTGCGCTGTTCGGGCAAGGTGGCGCCGGTCTCGTCGGTGAGCTTCAAGTCCAGCCCGATGGGCGAGCGGCCCGAAGCGATGGCGCGCTTTTTCCCCCGCGCCGGCGCGATGGTGCCCAAGGGCGACAATTCGGTCATGCCCCAGCTGGTCTGCACCCTCACCTGCAACCGTTCTTCCATGCGCCGGATCAATGTGTCGGGACAGGTCGAGCCACCGACCAGAACACGCTCAAGGCTGGGCACCTCGCCGCCCGTCTCGTCCAGGTAATCGATCAGGCCGTGCCAGACCGTGGGCACGCCCGCCGCCACGCTCACCGCCTCGTCGCGGATCAGCTGCGCCAGGCGCGCCCCGTCAGTATGGCGGCCGGGCAAGACCAGCTTGGCGCCAACTGCCGGCCCCGCAAAGGGAAAGCCCCAGCCATTGGCGTGAAACATGGGAACGGCGACCAGCACGGAATCTTCCGCCGTCAGAGCCACCGAGTCGGCCTGAAGCGCGCGCAAGGTGTGAAGATAGTTGGAGCGGTGGGTATAGAGCACACCCTTGGGCGCGCCCGTGGTGCCGGAAGTGTAGCAAAGGCCCGCCGGCGTTTCTTCGCCGAATTGGCCCCATTGGGTTTCCTCGCCCAGCTCGGCCAGCAAGGTCTCGAGGGCCAAGGTCCTGCGTCCGGCGACCGCAGAAGCCGCACCGCCATCCAGCAGCACCACGCATTCGACGCTGGGACATTGCTGCACCAGTTTTTGCGCGAGTTCGATCAGCCCGCCGCCCACCGCCAGCACGCGGTTCTCGGCCTCGTTCACCATCGCCGCCAGATGGCCCACGGTCAGGCGCGGATTGAGCGTATGGCAGACAAAGCCCGCGCCCATCGCGCCATAATAGATTTCCAGATGATGCTGGGTGTTCCAGGCCAGGGTGCCGACGCGGTCGCCCGGCTTGAGGCCCAGTTTCTTCAGCGCGCCCGACAGGCGGTTGCTGCGCGCGCGCAGATCCCGGTAGCCGACGCGGCTTTGGGTTCCAGTCACGACTTCGCGGTCCCCCCACCACTTGGCGGCGTGATCGAGGAATTTATCGACGGTGAGAGCGTATGATTGCATGACGATAGAGCGGGGAAGAAAAAGCCGCCGCCGGCGAGGGGGAACTTAGGCCGGCGGCGGTATCTCCCATCAAAATAGCTTCATCAGACGCACGCCGAATTGCAGCGGCGCGCCGGCGAAGCGGAGATTGGAGTTGAGTGCTTCCACATAGTGTTCGTTGGTGAGGTTGGTGCCGTAAAGCGTGGTGACCCAGGTGCCATGCGTCCAGGCCAGCGAGGCGCCCAGAATATCGCGCGAGCCCAGCCGGTCGCCCAGGGCGGGATTGTCGAACAGGGTCGCCCATTGCTGCGATTCATGGCCAAAGGTGACGCCGGGGGTGAGCTTGTCGCCGCCATCCAGGTCGAAGGCATATTGCGCCCCCAGGTTGAAGGTGAAGTTGGGCGCATAGGTCTGGTGATGTCCTTCCAGATTGAAGCATGACGCGCTGGCCGGACCCGTGTCGGGATTGCAGGGCGCGAACGCCGCGATCCTGGGATCGGTGGCGTAGAAGGTGCCCAACTGGCTGTTCATCAGGCCCACGCCGACGGTGAAGGCCAGCGCACCGAACGACGCCTCGCTCGATCCTTCCACGCCGTAGATCTTGGTGGTGCTGGGATCGTTCAATTCGAAGCCGAAGGTGGGGAATGTCGGATAGCCGACGGTCACCTGGAAATTGTCGTAATCCATGTAATAGCCGTCGAGCTGGGTGCGCAGATGGCCGTCGAAGGCGGTGTTCTTCCAGCCCGCTTCATAGTCCATCACTTTTTCCGAGGTGAACGGCGCGGGCTGGCCCAATCCCACCGGCACATTCAGGCCGCCCGGCTTGAAGCCCTTCGAGACGAACCCATAGACGTAATTGTCGTCATTGACGGTCCAGTTCAGCGCCGCCTTGTAGGTGAGGCCGTCAAAATCGCCCTTCTGGGAATCGATGATGGGCAATCCGTACTGGATGACATTGACGTCGTTCTTGGTGCTGTTGGCGGTATAGCGGCCGCCCAACTGCAATTGGAAGCCGGAGCCAAGATCGACGCTCACCTGGCCGAAAGCGGCAAGATTGGCCTGAACATTGGTGCCCTGGAGCAGATAGAGACCCGCCGCGGATGTGGGCGGCGTGCCGATCAGGAATTTGTAGGGCGGGGGGAAATCGTAATCGATGGTCTGGGCATAAAGGCCCGCGATCCAGGTGACCGGACCCTTGTCGGGCGAGATCACGTTGAATTCCTGGGTCCACATCGAGCCATCGACCGAATCGATGAAGGTGTCGTTCAGGAGCGCGGTGCCGTCGAGGTCGGCCTTGTACGAGGAGTTGCCATATTGATAGCTCGACACCGACTGCAAGGTGTAGCCGCCGCCGAAGCTGTAATCGACTTTCAGCGACGAGCGCACGAACTGGTCGATGCCCAGCTGCGGCGAGTTCGCCGTGATGTGATAGATATCGTTGGTGGCGTAATAGGGATCGGCGGGATAGGCGCCGAAATCCAGATAGTCCGCATCGGTCTTGAACAGGATCGACAGCGACTCGGTGGGTTTCCACAGATAGCTGAAGCGCACCGCGCCTTCGCGCACATTGCCCGGATTGCCGTTGTATTTGCTGCCGCCCGGTCCGGTGATGGACCAGAAACTGTTGCGCTCGTCGCTGTAGAAGGCGATGCGCCCCGCCTGGTCGTCGGAAATCGGGATATTGACCGCGCCCTGCAGGCCCGCTTCGGCGTAATTGCCCAGATTGGCCTGGACATAGCCGCCGTACGTGCCGCCGATCACCGGATTGTTGGTGTTGACGAACACCGCGCCGCCGGTCGAATTCTGGCCGGCGAAGGTGCCTTGCGGACCGCGCAATATTTCCACGCTGGAAATGTCGAAATAGGGCTCTTCCTGGAAATAGCCGGGAAAGGTCTGCACGCCGTCGCGATAGGTGATCACGCCCGTGGTGGTCTGGGTGTTGTGCTCGCCCTTGCCGATGCCGCGAATGTCGAAATCGATGCCTTGGCCGAAATTGTCCACCGTCACCGACGGCGCGATGAATTGCAGCTGGTCGACCGTGATCACGCCTTTTTGGGTGAGATCGTCGCCGCTGATCACGGTGGCGGCGACATTGGTCCGCTGGATGTTGGTGACGCGCCGTTCCGCCGTCACCACCACGGTCTCGATCGTGTTCGAGCCGGACGTGCTTTGCGATTGCGCGGTCTGCGCTTCGGCCGCCCCCCCGGAGCAGGCCAGCGCCAGAACCGACGCCGACAGGCCCAATACAGATGCCAAGCGTACAGATGTCAGGCTTAACGTGCCCCGCATGATGTTCCCTTCCCTCGCCGAATGGCGCTTCCCCGTGCGTCTGCCGGCACGTATTCGGAAGCTGGCAGCAAACCCGGCCCCTGTCAATCTTCATTCACTCTGCAGTTAATATCTTACAATGCTTACTCACCGGGCAGTGAGCGTTGACGGCATTCAAGGCCGGGCGGCATAGTCGGCGGGGTATTTCCGGGTCGCGGGCGCATGAAAGTCTCGGATTTCAAACTCACGCGGAAGGATTTCGGCGTCTTCGGCGCCGGTCTTGAGCGCCCCGAATGCGTCTGGCCCGATCATGACGGCGTATGGGTGTCGGATGCGCGGGGCGGCCTCTGCTGCATCGCGCCGGACGGCCGGACGCGCCTGCTGGGATCGGGCATTGTCGAGGCCAACGGCTTCAGCCGCCGCCCCGATGGCGGCTTCGTGGTGGCGGGCATCGGCGATGGCGGCCTGCATCTGATCGCGCCTGACGGCCGCACGCGCGCGTTGCTCGATCGCATCGAGGGCAAGAGTTTGGGTGCGGTGAATTACGCCTGCGCCGATGGTGACGACCGCATCTGGTTGTCGGTGATGACCCGGGCGTTGCCCTGGAGCGCCGCCCTCACCTCGAAAAAGATCGACGGCTATATCCTGCGCGTGGACGGCAATGGCGCACGGCACGAGATCGTCGCCGACGGCCTGGACCTCACCAATGAAGTGAAACTGTCGCCCGACCGCCGCCATCTCTATGCGGTGGAGACCTTGGGCAGCCGCATTTTGCGCTATCCGATCCGCTCCGACGGCAGCCTGGGCCCGCGCGAGATCGTGGCGCATCTGGATCGCGGCGTTTACCCCGACGGCATCACCTTCGATCCCTTCGGCAATCTCTGGTTCACGGTGATCAACCAGAACGGCCTGTCGGTGATCGACAGGCGCGGCGATGTGCACATGGTCTTCCGCGACATGATCGAAGGCGCAGTCGAGGCGATGGTCCAAGGCGTCGAACAACGCAACGGCACGGTGGAACAGCTGGTGGCGTGCAACGTGGCCGACGGCCCCCTGCAATTGCCCACCAGCCTGGCTTTCGGCGGCGCCGATAAGCGCACCGTCTATGTGGGGACGGTGGTGCTGTCCAATCTCGCCACCTTCCGCCTGCCCGAGCGGCTGGAATGAGCATGCGCATCACCAAGCGCGGATTTCTTGCCGCCGGCACGGCGCTCGGCCTGATTCCGGACATCGCGCTGGCTGAGGCAAAGCCCGCGCCGCTGGCGCGCGAAGTATCGGGCCCATGGCAATTCCGCGAGGCGGGCCTGGGCGAATGGCTCGCCGCCACCGTCCCGGGCACGGTCCATACCGATCTTCTGGCGAACGGGAAAATTCCCGATCCCTTCTACCGCACCAATGAGCGCGACCTGCAATGGATCGACAAGAAGGATTGGGAATACCGGACCACCTTGACCTTGGACGCCGCCGCCCTGGCACACACCCACCTCGAATTGTGCTTCGACGGCCTCGACACCTGCGCCGATGTCTTCCTTAACGACATGCCGGTGCTCACCGCCGACAATATGTTCCGCCGCTGGACCGCCGATATCAAACCCCATGCGCGCACGGGCGCGAATGCCTTGCGGGTGTTGTTCCATTCGCCGGTCAAGGAAGGACTGAAGCGGCTCCGTGCCGCGGGCTACCCCCTCCCCGCCGTGGACGATTGGAGCGAGATCGGGGGCCTGGGCGACACCAAGATCAGCATGATGCTGCGCAAGGCGGCCTATCATTATGGCTGGGACTGGGGCCCGCGCTTCGTCACCTCCGGCATCTGGCGCAAGGTTTCCTTGCGCGCCTGGAGCGGGGCCCGGATCGCCGACCTCACCATCGTGCAGAACAAGGTCACGGCGGCGAAGGCCGACCTCACCGCCCGTTTCGAGATCGTCGCCGATCAGGCCGGTCCCGCGGTGATCGCGCTGACCTCGCCCACCGATCCCGCCGTCGGCGCCCGCGCGAATATTCAGTTGAAGCCGGGCCTCAACATCGGCGAAACGCATGTCAGCATCGCCAAGCCCAAACTCTGGTGGAGCAACGGACTGGGCGAGCCGCATCTCTACGAATTCACCGGCCGGCTTGCCACCGCGAACGCTGGCGATCATGCCCATGTCACCGCCGGCCTTCGCACCATCCGCCTCGCGCAAAAGCCCGATGCCGATGGCGCCAGCTTCAATGTCGAATTGAACGGCGTGCCGGTCTTCATGAAGGGCGCCAATTATATCCCCAACGACAATTTCCTGCCCCGCGTCACCCCCGCCATCTATGAGCGGCGGGTGCGCTCGGCGGCGGACACGCACATGAACATGCTGCGCGTGTGGGGCGGCGGCATCTATGAAGACGATGTTTTCTACGATCTCTGCGACCGCCACGGCATCCTGGTGTGGCAGGAATTCGCCTTTGCCTGCCTGATGTATCCGGGCGATCCGGAATTCCTGGACAATGTGCGCGCCGAAGCGGTGGACAATATCCGTCGCCTGAGGAACCACGCCTGCATCGCGCTGTGGGTGGGCAATAACGAAATCGACACCGCCTGGCAGAATGACGTGCCCGATGGCGGCTGGGGCTGGAAGCAGGAATACAACCAGGCCCAGCGCGATCAGCTCTGGGCGACGTACAAGACGATCTTCTATCACATCCTGCCCGATGCGGCGGCAGCGAACGACCCCTCGCGTTTCTATTGGCCGTCCTCGCCGCTGGCCTG
>DATKPL010000344.1:0-3104 GCA_035524155.1 Rhizomicrobium sp. | reverse complement strand
AGGGCCCGAACTTCCGATGCGACCACGGCGAAGCCGCGGCCCGCATCACCGGCGCGCGCCGCCTCGACGCCGGCGTTCAGGGCCAGCAGGTTGGTCTGGAACGCGATCTCGTCGATCACGCCGATGATGTCGGTGATCTGCTTGGAGGACTGCTCGATCTCGGTCATGGCCTGGATCGCGGTGTCCACCACCTGTCCGCTGTTTTCGGCGGCCTGCTTGGCGTTGGAAACGATGCTGCTGGCCTCCTTGGCGTTCTGCGCGGTCTTCTTCACCGTGACGGTGATTTCTTCCAGCGCCGCCGCGGTTTCTTCCAGGCTGGCCGCCTGCTGCTCGCTGCGCTTGGATAGATCGTCCGCCGCCTGGCTGATTTCGCCGGCGCCGCTCGAGATGCCGGCCGCCGAAGCGAGAACCTGCTTCATAGTACTCTGCAGGCGCTCCAGCGCGCGGTTGAAGTCGTCCTTGAGCTTCAAGAAGGGACCGGTCAGCTCCGCGGTCACGCGGTACATCAGGTCGCCCTTGGCCAGCGCGTCCAGACCGGTGCCCACGCTTTCGACGATGATCCGGGTCTGCTCGGCTTTTGCCTCTTCGGCGGCCTTGCGTTCTCCGGCCGCGGCATGCAGCTGGTTCTTGAAGGTAAGGAGAATATTCGCCAGCGCGCCCACTTCGTCCTTGCGGTCGGCATGGGGGACGGCCACGGCCAGATCGCCCTCGGCGACGACCTGCATCACGCGGGTGATGTCACCCAACGGCTTGGAGATTGCAACCACCAGCATATAACCGGCGCCGATGCCAAGCAGCAGCGCGAAACCGATGGCGGAGAAGATCATGATCTTGGCCGACGCATAGGTCGCGGACCCGGCATCGGCTTCCGCCACGCCATTGTCCGCATTCATTTTGGCGTCGTCCTGCAGGGCCTTGCTCATGTCATTGAAGACCTGCATGGCATTGCCGTTATAGATCGCGAAGGCACCCTGTATGCCGGCCTTGGATTGAAGCTGTTCCTCGAATTGGGCTTGGAACCCTTTATAGGCATTCCATTTGCTGTAGATCACCGCGGCATACTCGGTTTCGCGGCCGGGCGAGACCATGGGCTTATATTTCTGGAAATCGGCATCGGCTTGTGCCAGCGACTCGTCCATCACGGTCTTGTCTGCCTTGCGCGCCGCATCGGTGACTTCCACCATGTAGGCGAGCTGCTTCTGGCGGTAGCGCAAGGTCCAGTAATTGACGTCACCAAGGACCAGAACCGATGGCAGCCAATTGTCTTTGACGGCTTCGGCGTGACCGTCCACCACCGCCATGCGCTGCACGGCGAACGATCCAAGTCCGGCCATCACCGTCAGCACCAAGGCGAAGGCGACGATGACCTTGTTCTTCACTTTCATGTTTTGGATGAACGATGACATGCGAGCTCCAATATTTCTTCCCGCGCTTTGTTGCGCGACGCGCGCCATTGCTAGGCATTGCGCGTGAAACGCGCGTTAATCGATACCGGAGTCGCGCGAGGTGTTGGCGTCGCGCGAAAGAAACTGCATGCGCATGAAATATCGGAATTTATTGAACTTCCTGCACAACAGGGCGCGCCGTGCGTCATCCCTACGCGGAAACACTTAGATGTTAGTACGTAGCGTCAAACACGCGCATGCGCACAGCATGTCGCCGGGGCGGGATGATGATAGTTTCGCCGGGCGCCGGGCCACGTAACGCCTAGCGGCCGCTCTCGGCTATGAGTGAGATGCGCACTAGGTCCGACAGATTCTTGGCCCCCAACTTGCCGATGATATGGGCGCGGTGGACCTCGATGGTGCGGGGCGAGACGCTGAGCTGGTGGGCTGCGACCTTGTTGGAACAGCCCCGCACAAGCTTGTCCAGCACGTCCCGCTCGCGCATGGTGAGCCGGCTCAGCAGCTCTCTTGCGTTGCGCTGCTCGTCGCGCCCGCTTTGCGCATGCGAGGCGAGATCAAGCGCGCGCCGCACGCTTGCCAGCATATGGTCGGCATCGAAGGGCTTTTCGATGAAATCGACCGCGCCCGCCCGCATCGCCCGGACCGCCAGCGGCACCTCGGCCTGGCCGGTCATGATGATCACGGGCACATCGATATGGCGCCGGACGATTTCTTCCTGGAGCTCCAGGCCGCTCATGTCGGGCATGTTGATGTCGGCGACCAGGCAGCCACGTTCCGGCCAATCGTCGGACAGGAATTGCTTGGCGGAGGAATAGGTGCGGACCTTGAAGCCCGCCACCTCGAACAAGAGGCGCATCGAGGCGCAAATTTCCGCCTCGTCGTCCACGACAAAGACATGCTCGTCGCTCATGCCGGCAAATGGGAAAGACTCAACAGATGAAATCTGGAAGACTCGACAATATTCGTGGATACGGGAGAAATACTGATATCGAGTAGCACAACCTCAAGTTTATACCCGCGATGGGCAGGCGCGCCAGCAAGCGGGGCTTTTCTACAAAAAAGTATAGATCGTTTATATCTGGGTACGGATTATTGGTGCGGCGCGGAAGCGTCGCCCCCGGTGAGGGCAGGAGTATCGAAGATACCGGGAATTGAATTGTCCCGGTTTTGAATGCGGCGCAACGCGCCCGGCGCCTTACATCATGCTTACAGTGTCAAGTTGCCCATCCGCGCCAAGCCTCACGCGGCGCGGTCCTCACGCCCCGCAACGGCTTTGCCGAATCTCCCGGCGGTATCAGCGATGCGCACCAGTTCATGCAGGCCGGATACCCGCAGCTTTTGCATGATATTGGCGCGGTGGCACTCCACCGTCCTGGGCGAGATGTTCAATTCATGGGCTGCGACCTTGTTCGAGCGTCCGCGTGTGATTTTTTCCAGCACGTCCCGCTCGCGCGGGGTAAGGGTCGCAAGCTGCTCCACCGCTTTGGCGGTTTCATGGCGCAGTTGAATGGCCTCCTGGCTGAGGCGAAGCGCGGCATTCACGCTGGCGATCAATTGTTCGCCGGTAAACGGCTTTTGGAGGAAATCCACGGCGCCCGCCCGCATGGCCTCCAGCACCGTGGGAATGTCCGCAAGGCCGGTGAGAATGACGATCTTCAGGTCTTCATGCACGCCGGCAAGGAGGCGTTGCAGGTCCAG
>DATKPL010000343.1:0-4820 GCA_035524155.1 Rhizomicrobium sp. | reverse complement strand
TCGCCGTCATAAACCGCGAAGACGATATTGGTGTTGCCGGAATCGATCGCAAGCAGCATTAGAGCATGACTTTCCCAAGTGGAAACAGCCTGCGTTGTGTTCTGGGGAGTGCGATCCGCAAGGAGCGGCGCGAAGAGCGATGCCGGAGGTCCATCGGTCGAGCGCCGCGACATAGCGGGCGCCCGCCAGAACACAACCCTAAGGGCCGGGTTCTTTTGCGCGGCAGGTTCGTCGAAGGATTCGTCCGTAAGGCACCGCTACGGACTTCACACTTCTCCTGCCTGCCCCGCAAAATTCCTCCGGCGCAGGCGATTCCACTTGGGAAAGTCATGCTCCTCATCCAAAAAATATGTCCGCGGCAGGCAGCACACTGAGCCGCCCGAAACCTTCATTGAGCAGGAGCGCGCCGCTTTCGTCGATGCCTTCGAACATCCCGGACCTTTCTTCCTTCACCAGCCGCGCCCGGATGCGCATGCCCAGCCCATGCGCCCGGGCCAGCCATGCGTCGCGGATGGCGGCAAAGCCCTGGGCGGACCAGACCTCATACCATTTCGCAAAGGCGGCGGCGAGCCGCGCCAGCCCTTCCTCCGCGGACGGCACCTCCGCGCCCAGCGCGGCCAGTGACGTAGCGGGAAACTCTGTGTCCGTGGGATGATGCCTGAGGTTGACGCCGATGCCGATGGCGAGCGCGCCGTGGGCATTCTCCAGAAGGATGCCGGCCAGTTTTCGCCCGTCGGCCAGCACGTCATTGGGCCATTTAAGGGCGATGCGCGCATGGGGCGCGAAGGATGCCGCCATGTCGGACGCGGCGATGGCGGCAACGAAGGAAAGCTGCGGCCACTCGCTTTCCAGCCGGCCCGGATGAAGCAGCAGCGTGGCGGCGAGATTGTCGTAAGGCGTGTCCCAGCTCCGTCCACGCCGCCCCCTGCCCGCGGTCTGGCGTCCCGCCGTGAGCCAGAGCGGCCCACGCTCGCCCGCCTGAGACAGGCGGCGTGCTTCCTCGTTGGTGGAATCGATTTCGTCGAACTGCTTGAGGCCGTAGCCCGACGGCCAGCCCGTCAAGGCAGCAGCACCTTGGCGGCCGCGTCGGCGCTGGAGATGATGGGCGACGCCGCGACGATGAAGAAAACGGTCACGATGCCGGACAGCACCAGGATCGCCTGGCTGCCCAGCCCGATATCGCGGTCGAAGGCAGGCGCCGGGTCGTCGAAATACATCACCTTCACCAGGCGCAGATAATAAACCAGGCCTATCGCGCTCGCGAGCACGCCCAGGACAGCGGGCCAGATCAGCCCGGCCTGGATGGCGGCAAGGAAGACATAGAATTTTGCGAAGAACCCGGCCAGCGGCGGCAGGCCCGCCAGGCTGAGGAACGAGAGCGAGAAGATCATCGCCAGCTTGGGATCGGTGCGCGCCAGGCCCGCCAGATCGGCGATGGTCTCGACCTGACGTCCGCCGCGCCGCATCGCCTGGATGCAGGCAAACACGCCGAGATTGGTGAAGACATAGATGGCGAGATAGATCAGCACGCCACGCGCGCCCAGCGCCGTACCTGCAGCAAGGCCCAGCAGCGCATAGCCCATATGACCGATGGAACTGTAGGCCATCAGGCGCTTGATATTCTTCTGGCCCAAGGCGGCAATCGCGCCCAGCGCCATGGAAAGCACCGAGAGGACGATGATGATCTGCCGCCACTGCATCAGCGCATGCGGGAACGAAGTCAGGATCGCCCGCAGGAACAGCGCCATCGCCGCCACTTTCGCCGCGGTGGCGAGGTAGGCGGTGATCGGCGTGGGCGCGCCTTCATACACGTCGGGCGTCCACATATGGAAGGGAACGGCAGAAACCTTGAACGCCAGACCCGAAATCAGGAAGACGATGCCGAAGATCAGGCCGATGCCCACGCCCGCCTGCCCCACCACCTGGGCGATGCGGGTGAACTCCACCGTCCCGGTGAAACCATAGATCAGCGAGATGCCGTACAGCATCATGCCGGAGGACAGCGCGCCCAAGACGAAATATTTGAGGCCCGCCTCGGTCGAACGCAGATGATCGCGATTGAACGCCGCCAGCACATAGAGCGCCAAAGATTGCAGCTCCAGGCCGAGGTAAAGCGCTATCAGGCTGCCGGCCGACACCATCAGCATCATGCCCAGCGTCGCCAACACCATCAGCACCGGCAATTCGAAGCGCGCGGCATTGGGCTGAAAGAATTCGTCCGCCAGAAGAATGGAGAGCGCCGAACCGATCAGGATCAATATCTGGGCGAAACGAGCAAAACTGTCGGCCACAAAGGCGCCGTGGAAAGCCGTGGTATGATCCGGCGTGCCCATCACCGCGACCACGCCGGTTACCACCAGCAACGCGATCGCGCCCCAGGAGATGACGGGCGCGGTCTTTTCTCCGCCGATGGCGCCCGCCAGCAAAAGAGCCATGGCGCCCACCGCCATGATCAGCTCCGGCAGAAGAGTAAGGAGATCGGTCTGAAGCGTCACTGGACCGCTCCCTTCTGCACCAGCGCGACCTTGCCTTTGGCATGGTCCATCGCCAGCGACGCCTGGTTGTCATGGATCAGCTTGGCCACCGACGGCGTGGTGACGTTGGTTACCACACTCGGATAGAAGCCCAGCGCAATGGTGATCACCACCAGCGGCGCCAGGATGGCGACTTCGCGGGCACTGAGATCCTGGATGGTCTGGAGCGCCGGCTTCACCAGCGCGCCGAAGATGATGCGGCGGTAGAGATAAAGCGCGTAGGCCGCCGACAGGATCACGCCGGTCGCGGCAAAGATCGCGATCCAGCTATTGTGCAGATAAGCGCCCAGCATGGTGAGGAATTCGCCGACAAAGCCGCTGGTCCCGGGCAGGCCCACATTGGCGAGCGTGAAGACCATGAAGCAGGCGGCATAGACCGGCATCCGGTTGACCAGCCCGCCATAGGCCGAAATCTCGCGGGTATGCATGCGGTCATAGACCACGCCCACGCAAAGGAAGAGCGCGCCCGACACCACGCCATGGCTGAGCATCTGGAAGATGCCGCCCTCCACGCCCTGATGGGTGAGCGTGAAAATGCCCATGGTGACGAAGCCCATATGGGCCACGGACGAATAGGCGATCAACTTCTTCATGTCCTCCTGCGCCAGGGCCACCAGCGAGGTGTAGATGATCGCCACGATCGAAAGCGTGAAGACCAGGGGCGCGAACATCTCGGACGCTGACGGGAACATCGGCAGCGAGAAGCGCAGGAAACCGTATCCGCCCATTTTCAAAAGAATGCCGGCCAGGATCACCGAGCCTGCCGTGGGCGCCTCGACATGCGCATCCGGCAACCAGGTATGGACCGGCCACATCGGCATCTTGACCGCGAAGCTGGCGAAAAAGGCCAGCCACAGCCAGGTCTGCATCCGGGCCGGGAAATGCACCCCATTCAGCAAGGTGACGATGTCGGTGGTGCCCGCGTACCAGTACATCGCCATGATGGCGAGCAGCATCAGGACCGAGCCGGTGAAGGTGTAGAGGAAGAATTTGAAGCTGGCATAGACGCGCCGCTTGCCGCCCCAGATGCCGATGATCAGGAACATCGGGATCAGGCCGCCCTCGAACAGCACATAGAACAAGACCAGATCCAGCGCGCAGAACACGCCGATCATCAGTGTTTCCAGCACCAGGAAAGCGATCATGTACTCGGGAACGCGGTTCTCGATCGCTTCCCAGCTGGCGGCGATGCAGAAAGGCATCAGGCCGGCGGTCAAGACCACGAACAGCATGGAAATGCCGTCCACGCCCATATGGTAAGAGATACCGCCGCCCAGCCAGCTGGCCTTTTCCACCAGCTGGAAGCCCGCGACATGGGTATCGAACTCACCCCACACGACCAGCGACAAGCCAAGCGTCACGATGGTGGTGATGAGCGCGATCCAGCGCGCCGCATTGGCGCGCGGCATCAACAGGATCAGCGCGGCGCCGATCAGGGGCGCAAAAGTGGTGAGGCTGAGGATCGGGAAACTCATAGTCCGCCTCCCGATGCCATGAACCATGTGGCGAGCGCCACCACCCCCAGCAGCATCGCCAGCGCATAATGATAGACATAGCCGGACTGGAGCCGCACCGCGCCCCGCGCCGCGTCCAGCACGCGCGCCGAGATGCCGTCAGGACCCAGGCCGTCGATCACCGTGCCGTCACCGCGCTTCCACAGGAAACGGCCGATCCAGAAAGCCGGGCGGACGAACAGGAAATCGTAGAGCTCGTCGAAATACCATTTGTTGTAGAGGAACACATAGAGCATGCCGCGCTTGGCCGCGAGTTTGCGCGGCAAGTCGGGATGCAGGATGTAATAGTAGTAGGCGACCAGGAAACCAATGATGGTGAGCACGATGGGGCCCAACTCGACCCACATCGGCAATTCGCCTTTCTTCAAGGGCGCCACGAACAGCGAGCCGTTCCAGAACGCGCCGGCGCCGTCGCCGATGAAATAATGGAAGAAGATCATGCCGGCGAACACCGCGCCCAGCGCCAGCACCGCCAGCGGCACCAGCATTGTCAAAGGCGATTCATGAATCTCGTCCAGTTTGGGGGCGTGATGCTCGGCATGGCCGTCCGTCGGCTCGTCATGCGAATGCGAGCCGCTGCTGTGTGAGAGATGCTGATGATCCAGTCCGCGATAGCGGCCATGGAAGGTCATCAGGAACTGGCGCCAGGAATAGAAGCTGGTCATGCCCGCGCCCAACAGAAGCAGGGTAAAGGCATATGAGCCGATAGCCGTGTGAGCGTTCCAGGTGGCGTTGATGATGGCATCCTTGGAATAGAAGCCCGCCAGGCCCA
>DATKPL010000342.1:0-7423 GCA_035524155.1 Rhizomicrobium sp. | reverse complement strand
CGGGTTCCTGCCGTTGATGGCGCTAGTCAATCCGCATCCGGCGCTGAAGATTTCGGTGCCGATGAATCCCATGGTGGATGGCTGGCGCGGCGACGACTGGTTCCACAATGGCGCGTTCCGCGAACAGAACATGCCCTACATCTACGAGCAGGACGGCAGCCGGGACAATTCCGCCAAATGGTGGCAATCCGAACAGGACGATTATGATTTCTATATGCGCGGTGTCTCGGCCGGCGCGCTGGGCCATGAGCACGGCCTGGAGCAGATGGGCTTCTGGAACAAAGTGGTCGCCCATCCGGCCTATGATTCCTTCTGGCAGGCACAGGCGATGGACAAAATTCTCGCCAGCCGACCCATCACGGTGCCGATCCTGTTGGTGGGGAGCCTCTGGGATGCCGAAGACATTTACGGCTACATGGCGGTGTGGAAAGCGCTGAAGCCCAAAGACTCCAACAACATGGTGCGCATGGCGATCGGCCCCTGGTATCACGGCCAGGGCATCGATGAAGGTTCGTCGCTTGGCGCGATCAAGTTCGGCCAGGACACCTCGGCCTGGTGGCGCAAGCATGTCCTGGCGCCGGTCCTGGCGCATTACTTGAAGGACGAAGCACCGCCGCTGGATGTATCTCCGGTCACGGTGTTCGAGACCGGCACCAATGAGTGGCGCAGCTATCCTACCTGGCCGGTAGCCGGTGTTACGCCGGCGCCGCTGTATCTCAAGCCCGACGGCGCCTTGGGCTTTACGCCCGCCAGCGGCACTGTGCAGACTGCCGACTATATTTCCGATCCGGCCAAGCCGGTGCCCTATCGCAACCGCCCGAACCAGACCGCGGGCTACACGACCTGCGCGCAATGGGCCTGCTGGCTAACGGACGACCAGCGCGAAGCCTCGGGGCGCACCGACGTGCTTACCTTCACCACCGATGTCCTGACCAAACCGGTGACGGTGCGCGGCCAGCCGGTGGTGCATCTCAACGCCGCCACCACCGGCAGCGACGCCGACTGGGTGGTGAAGCTGATCGACGTCTATCCCGACCAGGTGCCGGCCGATCACGCCATGGGCGGGTATCAGCTCGCCATCGCCATGGATATTTTCCGCGGCCGCTATCGCGAGTCTTTGGCCGAGGCCAAGCCGATCACGCCCAATGCCCGGCTCGACTATCAGTTCGAGTTGCCTACCGCCGATCATGTATTCAAACCCGGTCACCGCATCATGGTGCAGGTCCAGTCCAGCTGGTTCCCGCTCTATGACCGCAATCCCCAAACCTTCGTGCCCAACATCTTCTTCGCCAAGAAAGAGGATTATAAGAAGGCGACGCAAAGCGTGACGGTGGCGGGGCCGCAGGAGAGCTACATCAGCTTGCCCCTGGCGCCGGCAAACTGACGGCGAATCTGAATTACAGCCGTCGGCGTTATGAATTTCGCATAAGGCGCGAAAAACGCGCCGTTTGCTGACTTTCTCCAAGTTCCGATGTCGCGTTATTCATCTTCCCTCCACGCGATATCCATGTGGAAGACCTATCTCCGTAGCCAAGGGCCAAACGGCCGAACCTCACGGATGAAAAGGACTTCCCCTTATGTCTATCAACCCTCATGACACCAGCGTTAGACGCGCCTCGCTGGCGGCGCTCCTGGTCGGCGCCGCTGTCGGCGTGGGCGCCACCGCGCTTGCGCTTTCCGGTTCCTCTTTCGCGGCCGCCAATCCGCCGCCGCTGGGATTGAGTTCCAGCGCACCGGTCGCGCCACAAACCGGCTTCGCGCCGCTGGTGGCCAAAGTGAAGCCTGCCGTGGTGCAGATCGCCACCACCTCTCGGCCGGAAATGAACCAGGACGATCAGGACGGCCAGATGCAGCAGCAGCAAATCCCCGACGATCTGCCCGCGCCGTTCGGCGACATGCTGCGCCAGTTCCGCAACCATGGCGGCAATGGCGGCGGCCAGGGCATGGAGCAGCATGCGCTGGGCTCGGGATTCATCATCGATCCCGCCGGCTATATCGTCACCAACAACCATGTCGTGGATGGCGCCCATGATGTCTCCGTCACCCTGACAGACGGCAACAAATACAAGGCGCATGTGGTGGGCCGCGACTCCAAGACCGACCTGGCGCTGCTCAAGATCGATGCCGGCCATGCCCTGCCCTATGTGGCATTCGGCGATTCCGACAATGAGCATGAAGGCGATTGGGTGATCGCGGTCGGCAATCCCTACGGCCTGGGCGGCACGGTGACGGCGGGCATCGTCTCGGCCCATGGCCGCAACATCAATGAAGGGCCGTATGACGATTTCCTGCAGATCGACGCGCCCATCAATCCCGGCAATTCCGGCGGTCCGCTGTTCAACGAGTCGGGCCAGGTGGTGGGCATCGACACCGCGATCTATTCGCCTTCGGGCGGCAGCGTGGGCATCGGCTTCGCCATCCCCTCCAATGTCGCGAGGAACATCGTGGCGCAGTTGCGCGATCACGGCAAAGTGGCGCGCGGCTGGCTGGGCGTGCAGATGCAGCCTTTGACACCGACTTTGGCCAAGGCGGTGGGCCTGCCCAATGACCAGGGCGTGGTGGTGGATTCGGTGGTGGACGGTTCGCCCGCGTCCCATGCCAGCCTGCAGCAAGGCGATGTGATCACCGCCTTCAACGGCAAACCCATCAAGGATGCGCGCGATCTCGCCATGGCGGTGGCCGACACCTCCAGCGGCAAGACCGCCAGCCTCACCATCTGGCGCGGCGATCATGCCCGCTCGCTGAACGTAACCATCGGCACGGAAGAGAAGACCCGTGTCGCCATGGCCGACACCAATGCCAATGGCGAAAAGCCCGTGGGCATGGCGCTGGAGCCCCTCACCTCCGACATGCGCGACCAGCTCAACCTCAAGCCCTCGACCGAGGGCGTGGTGGTGGGCCAGGTCACCGAAGGCAGCCGGGCCGATGAAAGCGGCATCCAGGCAGGCGACGTGATCGAGCGCGTAGGCGGCAATCCGGTGAGTTCCCCCGCCCAGGTCGCCGACGCCATCCATGCCGCCGAACACCAGAAGAAGGACGCGCTGCCGCTTTTGGTGATGCGCAACGGCGTGAGCTCCTATCTCGGCCTGCAACTGACCGAAGGCTGAGACCTGAAACGGCAAATGCCGCGCTGGCGGACCGCCGGCGCGGCATTTCGCTATCCGCTCTGCAGCAGAATGGCGCCGCAGGCGATCACCACCGCGGCGCCAAGCTGGCGAAGCGTCATGCGCTCGCCCAGGAAGGTCATCGCCAACGCGGTGCCGAACAGCACGCTGGTTTCCCGCAGCGCCGCCAGTTGCGCAGTCGCGCCGAAACGATAGGCCAGCATCGCCGAGCCATAAGTGACGATCGACAGCACGGCCGCGATCAGGCCCAGCTTCCATTGCCGCCTTGCCGCCAGGATCACGGCGCGGCCGCGGATGCCGGGCGCGGTGGTGATCACACTCAGCCCGTGGCCGACAAAGAACCAGAGAACATAAGTGAAGGGATCGGCGACGCGGCGCACGCCGCTGGCATCCACCAGGGTGTAGGCGCCGATGGTAAGACCGGTCGCAAGCGCAAAACCCACGCCTTTCAGCGCACCCTCGGTGGCGCGATGCGACAGGCCGATGGTGATCACGCCACCCGAGACCAGCAGGATGCCCAGCAATTGCAACGGCGGCGGATGCTGGGACAGGAACAGGATCGAACCCAGGGTGACGAAAAGCGGGCCGGTACCGCGCGCCACGGGATAGACCGCCGAGAAGGCGGCATTCTCATACGAGAGAACCAGCAGCAATTCATACAGGGCATGGATGAAGGAGGTCGCCGCCAGAAACCACCATGCGCCCCGCGGCAAACCGACAAAGAACAAGGCCGGCGTCACAAGGACAGCCGAGAACACCCCCACCAGCAGCCTGAGCGCGTATTTGTCTTCGGCGCTTTTGGTGATGACATTGACGATGGCGTGGACGACGGCGGAGACAAGGATAAGGGAAAGCGCAACGCTCATGCCGAATGCCCCCGCATGGCCCGCGAAAATACACGATCAGCGCCACGGCGAAAGTGGCTTTGCGGAAGCCGGCTTTTGCGACGAAAAACCGGGGCGAGGCGGCGGGATCAATCCCACCGCCTCGCGCGCGCCGGCGCCCACTAACCGTTGCGCGGAAGCGTCATTGCATGCCGCCCAGGGCCGGCATGTCCGCGACATAATTCTCGAAACCGACGGGGATCGCATAGCCTTCCGAGGAAGGGCGGGCGATTTCCGCCATCAGGCGCTTTTTCACGTCCGGGACTGCGACCCGGTGAAGCTCGTTCAACACGTCCTGGGTGGCCATGACGATCACGCCGTCATAGGCTTGGTCCTCGGCGCCGCGCAGCAGCTCAGACATCAACTGCCAGGCGAAGTCGCGCCGGTCGATCTCGTCATTGCCGGTCTGCACGCCGCGCTTCATCACGCGCAGGAGGCGCGACGACCCCGAATCGCTGGCGCAGATCACTGCGTCATTCTCGCCCGCCACCAGGACCCAGATAGAGAAACTCGACAAAGCTCACGCCCCCGAAAATCCGTGAGGGCAAAATGCCCGATTCCTGGACCGATGGGCATTCGGGAAAAATGCGGAAGCGGGGAACCTTCAGGACGGATTAACCAGCGCGCGTTCCACCACCGCGATCAACTCGTCGGCGTCCACGGGCTTGTCCAGCATGGCCACGGCGCCCGCTTTCATGATCCGGTTCCGCAACGCCTGGTTGCCATGGGCGCTGATCACGATGGTGGGGGGAGCATCGCCGTCGAGATGGGTGAGAAGCTCCAGCCCCGTCATGCCCGGCATGTGGTGGTCCACGATCAGGCAGCCGGCGGTGCCGGGCTTGAAATCGGCCAGGAAGTCGGCCGCCGAGGGATAGTCCTGGACCCGCATATCGGCCGTTTCCAGCACGGCGGCGATGGATTTGCGGACCGATTCGACATCGTCCACCAGCCATATCAGGGTGCGATCGGCTGCCACGGCTGCCCTCTCCTATACCGGCCAAGGATGGGCGATGGGGCACCGCACAGGGATACGTAGATTATACGGAGCGCTAATGCATCTGATCGATAGCGCGCGTTAACCGTACCAGATCGGACAGGCCGCGCGCCTTGAGTTTTTCCTGAAGCCGTGCGCGATGGGTCTCGACCGTGCGCGGCGAGATGCCCAATTCGTGCGCGATCAGCTTGTTGGATTTTCCCAATACAAGATGGTCGAGGACTTCATGCTCGCGGGTGGTCAGCGCCGCGATCAAGGCGGCGGCTGCGCGGCTTTCGGTCTGGGTCTGTTGCGTCTTGCGGCCCACGGCCAGGGCGCGATGAATGCTGTCGAGCAGCACGTCGTCGTCATACGGCTTTTCCAGAAAATCGAACGCACCGGCCCGCATCGCGGTCACTGCCAGAGGCACATCGCCATGGCCGGTGACCACGATGACCGGAACCGGGGAATTGCGCCTTGTCATTTCCTGCTGCAATTCCAGTCCGGTCATCTGCGGCATGCGAAGATCCGCGAGGACGCAATCACCGGAAGCGCCATCTTCGAGATAGGCGACCGCCGAGGCATAATCCTTCACGCTGAGGCCATTCGCCTCCAGGAGAGCCCGGAGCGAATCGCGCACGCTCTCATGATCGTCGATTACCACGACCAGCGAGCCGTCACTCATTGATCCCCCATTGGCAATTGAAAGCGGAATGCGGTCCCCGCCGGTTTGTTCTCTTCGGCCCAGATGCGCCCGCCATGACCCTCGATGATGGATTGGCAGATGGTGAGACCGACACCCATACCCTTTTCCTTAGTGGTAATGAAGGGCTGAAACAGCTGGTTGACGATTTCCGGCGCGATGCCCGGGCCGTTGTCGATGACTGAAATCATCACAAAGCCCGGTTCGCCGGGCGCGGTTTCGATTGTCAACCTCTTGTCGTCCTGTTCCCGCATGGCGTCCATGGAATTGCGGACGAGATTAAGCAGCACCTGCTCGACCTGGACCTTGTCCATCAGGATCAGGGGCAATAACGGCGCCAGCCTGGTCTCGAGGATCGTCGTCGAGTCGGAGGCGGTGATGCCGCTGAGCGAAATCGCCTCGTCCACCACCTGGTTGAGGTCTTCGGCAGCGCGGGGGGTTTCGCGCTTGTCGATGAAATCGCGCAGCGAGCGGATGATGCCGCCGGCCAGCTTGGTTTCGCCCACCGCCTTGTCCAGGAATTCGCCGATGCGGCCCATGTCCGGCCCTTCGGCATCCATCAGGCGGCGCGCGGCGCGGACATAATTCACCGCCGCGGTGAGCGGCTGGTTCAGCTCATGGGCAAGCGTCGAGGCCATCATGCCCATGGTGTTCCAACGCGAGAGATGAATCAGTTCCGCCTGGAGGCTTTGAAAGCGCTCTTCCGCCGCCCGCTCCTCGGTGATGTCGCGCATGATAGCGGATGCGCCGCGTATCTCGCCCGCACGGGTGAAGACAAGCGAGGCCGCCACCGCCACCAGCATCGGCGTGCCGTCTTTCTTGAGCAGGGTGGTCTCATAATGAATGGCATTGCCGCCGGTCATCAACCGCTGGAAGCTGTCTTCGGCCTCCTGCCGGCGGTCGGGCGGCGACAGGACCGAAAGGGAAAGTCCCACCACCTCGCCGGCGCTATAGCCGAACATTTTTTCGGCCGCCTTGTTCCAACTGGCGATGCGCCCATCCAAAGTGCCCGCGACGATGGCGTCGTTCGAGGATTCCACCAGATCGGCCAGATAGTCGCGATGCGCTTCCAGCCGCTGCATGCGGCGTTCTCGCAAAAGCTCACCGGTGACATCGTCCACGATCTTGGAAGCGCCGATAATCGCTCCGCTGGCATTGCGGATGGGCGACAGCGTCAACGACACGTCCAACACTGCGCCATCCTTGCGCACACGCTGGGTCCGATAATGGGTGAGCGTCTCGCCGCGGGCCACCCGCTGGATCAACTGGGATTCGCTGTCGCGCCGCGCGGACGGAAAGAGCGTGGCGACAGGCCGGCCCATGATCTCGTCCGACCGGTAGCCGAACACGCGCTCCGCCGCGGCGTTCCATGCCGTCACCAGGCCCTTGAGATCGACGCCGATGATGGCGTCATGGGTCGATTCGACAATGGAGGCCAGGTAGAGGTCTGCCTGGAGCCTAGAATTCTCTTCCAGCGCTTCCGCCAGGCGGTCGGCGCGGCGTTCATCGCCACGGGATTGGTCCCGGCTTTTCCGGTCGGAAGGAAAATCAGACGCGGTTTCCATCCAATGCTCGCTGCCCGGCTAGGCCTTCATCCTGGAACCACAACTGGGTAGCGGTAAAACCCACTTTGGTTGCAAAATCCGTCACTCGCCAGCATTTGTACAATGCCGATTCCTCGGGGAAAAGGCCAAATTCCTGCGGGAACCATGGGCATGCAACCTCATTCGCATTTGCG
>DATKPL010000341.1:0-3453 GCA_035524155.1 Rhizomicrobium sp. | reverse complement strand
CGGGCGCCCGCATCGTCAACACCGCATCGGATGCTCATCACCGCGCCAAGCTGGATTTCAGCGATCTCGACATTGTCGGGTGAGCCGGATTGACAAAAGGTCCGGTGGACCTTTTGTCCGGCGAACGCCGCAACGTCTTGGCGGAACTTTCGCCAAGACGCGAGGCCGGGCGGGACGCGGGCCGTTCATTTCGTTATAAGGCTCCCGTAATAAAAATGACGGGAGCCTTTTTCATGCGGGGGAAAACCGTCGTCATCACCGGCGCGACGTCCGGCATCGGCGAAGTTGCGGCCGTGCAACTGGCGGAGCAGGGCGCCCGCATTGTCTTCACCGCCCGCGACAAGGAACGTGCCCAGACCACTCTTGAAAAATTGCGGCGGGTCAATCCGGCTTCGGGCCATGTGGTGCATCTGGCCGATCTGTCGCTGCTGGCCGAGACTCGGCGCGCGGCGGAAGAGATCAAGGAAGAACCCGCGATCGACGTTCTGATCAACAATGCAGGCGCGCTTTTCAACAACCGCATCGAGACGGCGGACGGATTGGAAAAGACCTTCGCCCTCAACCACATGTCCTATTTCGTGTTCACCAACCTTCTTTTGCCCAGGCTGAAGGCGGGCGCCCGCATCGTCAACACCGCATCGGATGCTCATCACCGCGCCAAGCTGGATTTCAGCGATCTGCAGAGCAGGAAAGGCTATAGCGGCTTTGCCGTCTATTCCAAGTCGAAGCTCTGCAACATTCTCTTCACTCGCGAATTGGCGCGGCGCATCGCCGGCACCGGCATCACCGCCAATTCACTGCACCCCGGCTTTGTCGCCACCCGCTTCGGCGACCAGTCGGGCGGGGTGTTGTCGGCGCTGGTCCGCGTCGCCAAACCGATCGGCGCGATCTCGCCGGCAGAGGGCGCCAAGACCATCATCTATTTGGCTTCGTCGCCGGAGGTCGCGCGAACCAGCGGGGAATATTTCACCAAATGCGCGCCAGCCTCGCCTTCGGCGGAAGCGCGCAGCGATCAGGACGCGCGGAAATTATGGGATGTCTCGGCGGAAATCGCCGGTGACGCCCTGGTCCGGAGTTAGCGGAACACCGCCAGGCTTTTTTCCAGTTTGACCCTATCTTCCGCCACCAGACGCAGCGCCGCAGGGTAGAGCTTGAGCTCGGCGTCCAGCACGCGCTCCGCCAGGGTGTCGGGCGAGTCGCTGGGGTGAACGGGGACCGAGGCCTGGGCGATCACCGGACCTGCATCCAGCTCCGGCACCACAAAATGCACCGAAGCACCCGACTGCGCTTCGCCCGCTTTCAGCACCCGCTCATGCACCCGCGTGCCTTTATAAGCGGGGAGCAGCGAGGGATGGATATTGATCAGCTTTCCTTCCCAGGCGCGGACAAAGCCGTCGGACAGAATGCGCATGAAGCCGGCAAGGCAGACGATCTCGACATTCGCCGCGCGCAAGGCTGCGTCCATCTCGGCGTCGAAGGCTTCGCGTGTCTTGCCCTTGTGCGGGATCGTCTTGGTGGGAATACCCGCGTCCGCGGCGCGTGCCAGGCCCTCTGCGCCTTCGATATTGGAGATCACCAAAGTGATCCGATAAGGCGCGTCCTTTTGCCCGGCGATCAGGGCGCTGAGGTTACGGCCGCGCCCCGAAATCAGGACCCCGACTTTCTTCAAAGGCTCAGCATCCCGCGATAGATGACCTTGGCTTCACCTTCGCCGGGGATCAGATGGCCCAACCGCACGGCCTTGTCGCCGGATTGCTGGAAGGCCTCGATCACATGGCCGGAATTTTTTTCTTCCACCACCGCGACCAGGCCGATGCCGCAATTGAAGGTGCGCAGCATTTCCGCGGGCGGGACCGCGCCTTGGCTCGCCAGCCAACCAAACACCGGTGATGGCGTCCAGGATGAAAGGTCCACTTCGGCATCCAATCCTTCCGGCAGGGCGCGGGGCAGATTTTCGGTGATGCCTCCGCCGGTGATGTGGGCAAAGCCCTTGACGCCGCCCACCCGCAAGGCCTCCAGCGCGCTTTTCACATAAAGGCGCGTGGGCGTCATCAGCGCTTCGCCCAGCTTGGTGTTTTTGGCGAAGGGTGCAGGCGCGTCCCACGCCAATCCGCTTTTCTCCACCAGCTTGCGCACCAGGGAATAGCCGTTCGAATGCACGCCCGACGACGCGACGCCGATCAACACGTCGCCGGCGTCCATCTCGTCGCTGCGGGGCAGGACCGAACCGCGCTCGACCGCGCCGACCGAAAATCCGGCGAGATCGAAATCGCCCTTGGCGTAGAGGCCCGGCATCTCGGCCGTTTCGCCGCCGATCAGGGCGCAGCCCGACTCCTTGCAGGCGCGCGCAATGCCCTCGATCACGCGCGCCGCCTGATCCACTTCCAGTTTGCCGCTGGCGTAATAGTCCAGAAAGAAAAGAGGCTCCGCGCCTTGCACGACAATGTCGTTGACGCACATCGCCACCAGATCCTGGCCCAGCCAATCGAACAATCCGGTTTCGATGGCGATCTTGAGCTTGGTGCCCACGCCGTCGGTGGCGGCGACCAGCACGGGATCGCGGAACCCGGCGGCTTTTAAATCAAACAAGCCGCCAAATCCGCCGAGATCGGCGCCCGCGCCGGGACGGCTGGTGGCGCGTGCGGCAGGCGCGATGCGCGCGACCAGCGCCTCGCCGGCGTCGATGTCCACACCGGCGTCTTTATAAGTGATGCTGTCGTTGCCAGACATGAGTCTCACGCGACGGAGATTTGGGTTCCGCTTCGTTTAATCAGACGAAAGCAGGCGCGCAAGCGGCCTCGAACACCATAGGATACCGCCATGTCTCTGGAAGCCGCGATTGCTGTGCATCGCTTCGGCTTGGGTGCCCGTCCGGGGGAAATCGGGGCAGCCGGGACCGACCCCAAGGCCTGGCTGGTGGCCCAGATCGGGACCGCCGCCGAACAGCCGGTGGCCCCGGACGGCAGCGCCTTTCCCGACAGTGGAACCCTGGTCCGCCAGGAGCGGGAGATGATCGCCCAGCGCCGCGCCATCAAGGCGGGCGACAAGGACGTGCAAAAGCAATTGGCCGGCGGGCGGCTCAAGATCTTCACAGGCGAGATGGCGGGCCGTTTCAAGCTGGGCTTCACCACCAAGCGACCTTTCGCAGAACATCTGGTCTGGTTCTGGACCAACCATTTCACGGTCTCGACCACGGCGGGGCGCACTTTGAATTTTGCCGGCGCGTTCGAGCGCGAGGCAATCCGTCCTTATATCGCGGACAAGTTCGAGAACATGCTCTTGGCGGTGGCCAGCCACCCCGCGATGCTGGTCTATCTCAACAACAATGCCTCGATCGGGCCCGATTCGCCCGCGGGGCAATTCACCGGAAAAGGCCGCAACGAGAATCTGGGCCGCGAATTGATGGAGCTTTATTCCCTGGGCGTAGATGGCGGCTATAGCCAGGCCGATGTG
>DATKPL010000340.1:0-4078 GCA_035524155.1 Rhizomicrobium sp. | reverse complement strand
ACGTCGGGCAAATACCGGCTCTATTCGCGCAAGAAGAATCCCAAGACGGGAAAGCGCCGCAACCTGGGCACGTTCAAATCACTGGCCGCCGCGCAAAAGCATGAGCGCGACGTCCAGTACTTCAAGCGGCACTGAGAAACGGCCTAGCTTGGTTGCTTGGTCGTGCGCAGATAGGGCTTGAGCGTCTTGTAGCCGGGGAACAGCTTCTGCGCGTCCTCGTTGCTCACCGCGCCGGTGATGATTACGTCCTCGCCCTGTTTCCAGTCCGACGGCGTCGCCACCTTGTGCCGGCTGGTGAGCTGCATGGAGTCGATCACGCGCAGGATCTCGGTGAAATTCCGCCCTGTGGTCATGGGATAGACGATCAAAAGTTTGATCTTCTTGTCGGGGCCGATGATGAAGACATTGCGCACCGTGGCGTTGTTGGCGGGGGTGCGGCCTTCCGAGGTGCCCGAGGTGTCGGCGGGCAGCATGCCATAGAGCTTGGAGACCTTGAGATCGGTGTCGCCGATCATGGGATAGTTCGGTGCCGTGCCTTGCGTCTCGGCGATGTCCGCCGACCATTTGGCATGGTTCTCGACCGGATCAACCGAAAGGCCGATCACCTTGACGCCGCGCTTGTCGAATTCCGGCTTCAGCCTGGCGACGGCGCCCAGTTCGGTGGTGCAGACCGGCGTGAAATCCTTGGGGTGCGAAAAAAGAACCACCCAATGATCGCCGGCCCAGTCGTAGAAATTGATTTTTCCTTCCGTGGTTTCGGCGGTGAAATTCGGCGCGACATCGTCGATTTGCAGCGGCATGGTCCTCGTCCTCGATCTTGGAATTGGCGCGGACCCTAGCGCAAAGGCCCACGCTCCGGTAGCGCCCAATTCCACACTTGATGGCGGGGTTGAATTCGACCTCGCGATGGCGCAAAGCTCTCTCTTAGGCACTAGGTGTAGGGAACGCGGTGTAGGACCGCGGCTGCCCCCGCAACTGTAACCGGCGAGCTTTCGTCCGAAATGCCACTGATCCCAAAAGGATCGGGAAGGCGGACGTGAGGCGCAAACCCGGAAGCCAGGAAACCTGCCTGGTGCTGTCGTCCAGTTTTCGGCCGGGGTGTGCCGGGAATTACGGGGTGAACCGTCGTGGCGACAAGAACGGGGTCGTCGCGGCATTTTTCAGACTCCCGACCTGTCGCGCCGGCTCCCTGATCCATTGGGGACGCCATGTTGAAAATTGCTTTTTTATCCAGTGCCGCTTTCATTTCCCTTTCTCTTCCCACCTTCGCCCAAAGCGAGAATGACCTCACCGTGCCGCCGGAAAGCGTGGTGGTGACGGCGACACGCATCGCCACGCCGGTCGATCAGGTGGCAAGCGCCATCACCGTGATCGACGCCAGCGACATCGATCGGCGCCAGGAACGTTCGCTGCCGGACGTGCTGGCCGACGCGCCGGGCCTCAATCTGGTGCAAAGCGGCGGGGAGGGCGGCCAGACCTCGATCTTCATGCGGGGCACGGATTCCAACCATGTGAAGGTGCTGGTGGACGGCATCGACGTCTCCGATCCGTCCAGTCCCAACGGCGCCTTCGATTTCGGCAAGTTCAACAGCGCCGATATCGCGCGGGTGGAAGTGCTGCGTGGGCCGCAATCCGGGCTTTACGGGTCGGACGCGATCGGCGGGATGATCAACATCATCACCAAACAGGGAGATGGGCCGCTATCCTTGTCGGGCAGCGTGGAAGGCGGAAGCTTCGAGACCTTCAACCAGGACGCCACGGTGAGCGGCTCGGACGATGCCTTTCATTATCGCGCCACGGTCTCGCATCTGCATGCGGGTGCCACACCGGTGACGCCGCTGGACCTGCTGCCACCGGGCGAGACGCGCCATGACGATTACTACGACAACGTCACCCTCTCGACCAAGCTGGGTTACGATTTTAGCGATCGTTTCGACCTGGGCTTTGTCGGCCGCGCCAGCGACAGTCTGGGCTATATCACCGGCGACGCCACCGATCCGGTCACATTCCTTGCCTATCCCGCGCCCACCCAGACGCGCATTTACACCCAAAGCTATGAAAGCCGCGGCACCGCGCATTGGAATCTGGGCTGGATCGATCAGACCTTGGGCGTGAGCTATTCCAGCACAGTCACCAGCGATATAGACCCCAATAACGGCTCGATCCCGTCGTCGGGCGACCGTATCGCGGTGGATTGGCAAGGGAGCCTGCCCATCATGACCGGTGAGACCATCGTTCTGGGCGCCACCGACATTCGTGATGCTATCCACGTCCCGATTTCGGCGGGTGTCACCACCAATGCGGGATACGGCGAACTGCAATCCAGCTTGCCCGGTGTGATCCGGGGCGTGGACATCAACAACAGCGTCAGTATCCGAGACGATGACAATAGCCGTTATGGCAATCACGTGACCTGGCATGTCGCGCCGGTGGCCGCCATCGCCTCGACCGGCACGCGCATCCACGCCAGCTACGGCACCGGCTTCAAGGCGCCGTCGCTGGAGCAATTGTTCGAAAGCTTTCCCGCCTTCTTTTTCTTCGCCAATCCCGATCTCAAGCCCGAGACCAGCGCGGGCTATGATGTGGGCGTGGACCAGACCCTGTTCGGCGTCACCGGCGGCATCACCTGGTTCCACAATGACATCAAGAATTTGATCGAGACCAATCCGGTCACGTTCGAGGATGACGTCAATATCGGCCGTGCCCGCACGCAGGGGTTCGAGAATTATCTGGCATGGCAGCCGCTCGACACGCTCAAGCTTCGCGCCGATTACACTTATACCGAAGCGGAAGATGCCGATCTGCGCGAGGAACTGGTGCGCCGGCCCAAGAACAAACTCACCGGCGAAGCGCGCTGGCAGGCGCTGGATGCGCTGAGCCTGGATGCGCGGCTGCTCTACGTCGGCACCTGGATCGACGGCAGCAGGGACTTCTCGATCTCCCGGCTCAATGCCCACCCATACATGACGGTCGACCTTGCGGCCAGCTATGCCCTGACCGAACATCTGGCCGTGACGGGACGGGTGAGCAATCTGTTCGACAAGAGCTACGAAGATCCGGTGGGCTTTCTGCAGCCGGGCCAGGCTTTCTATGCCGGACTCAAGGTCAATCTCTGAATGAAACGGGGGATCGGCGCGGCTATGGTTTTGCTCCTCAGTGCGGGGCAGGCGATGGCCGCGTCGCTTTCCATAAACAATGCGCCGAAGCCGCCACAGCGCATCATGTCGCTGACGGTCTGCACCGATGATCTGCTGATGGATCTGGCGCCGCCGTCGCGCATCGCTTCCATCAGTTACCTGTCACGGGAGAAAGCGGCATTGCGATTGTGGCCGGAGGCTGCGCATCTTCCTGTCAATCACAACAGCGCCGAAGAGATATTGGCGGAGAGGCCGGATCTGGTCCTGACCCTAACCTATGCCTCGACCGACATGGAGCCGCTTTTGGAGAAAAGCGGCACCCGCATGCTGGAGGTGCCAGAGCCGCAGAATTTCGATCAGATTCGTTCTGTGACGCGGATGGTGGGCGACGCCATCGGCGCGCGCGCCCGCGCCGAACAACTGATCGCGCGGATGGATGCCACGTTGCGCGCATTGGCGACCGGCAAACCCAGACAGACGATCCGCGTGGTGGGCTGGGGCGGCGGCGGCTTCGTGCCGGGCGGCGACACCTTGTTCAACGCCGTTCTGGACGCGGCGGGCGGACGCAACATCGCTGCGCATGACTCTTATTATGACGTAGAGAGCCTGATTGCGGCCCGGCCGGACGTGTTGGCCTTTGCCGATGATTACATCGACACGCCATCTTTGCGCCGCGATCAGAATGATCATCCCCTGCTGATGAGACTGTTTGCGAATCGCCGCATCGTCTATCCCGCCGCCTATTTCGGCTGCGGGACACCGGAAAGCGCCGGCGCCGCGCTGAAGTTGCGCCAGCAATTGCTGCAGGCGATGACCAAGCCCGGCGGTGTGCCATGAAGGGCTTGTCGATTGGCTTGGCGCTGCTTGTGCTGGTGGCCTTTGTGCTATCGCTCTTGGCGGGGCGCGTCTGGCTTCCGCCACAAGAGATTCTTTCCAATCAC
>DATKPL010000339.1:0-4391 GCA_035524155.1 Rhizomicrobium sp. | reverse complement strand
GCGCTTTCCTAAAACCGCTTTCCTGGCCCCCTTCGTGCTGGCCCCGGCCAGCGCCTTTGCCCAAGCCGCGGCGAGCAAGGCCGACAGCGGCGACACGGCCTGGATGCTCACCGCCACCATGCTGGTGCTGCTGATGACCATCCCGGGCCTGGCCCTGTTCTACGGCGGCATGGTGCGCGCGAAGAACCTGCTGTCGGTGCT
The DNA here is from genome assembly GCA_035524155.1 of Rhizomicrobium sp. Taxonomy (GTDB): domain Bacteria; phylum Pseudomonadota; class Alphaproteobacteria; order Micropepsales; family Micropepsaceae; genus Rhizomicrobium. The sequence goes on along the minus strand of DATKPL010000339.1, from coordinate 4,190 downwards.
GATGCAATGCTTCGCCATCACCGCCTTGGTGACGGTGGCCTGGTTTGTCTACGGCTACAGCCTGGCATTCGACACGACCGGCATGCAGGCGGGCGTCACCAACATCCATGCGTTCATCGGCGGGTTCGGCCACGCGATGCTTTCGGGCGTAACGCCCACCTCGCTTTACCAGACGGTGCCCGAGAGCGTGTTCGTGATGTTCCAGATGACCTTCGCCATCATCACCCCGGCGTTGATCATCGGCGCCTATGTGGAGCGCATCCGCTTTGATGCCGTGCTGTTGATCTCGGGCCTCTGGCTTTTGATCGTCTATGTGCCGGTGGCGCATTGGGTGTGGGGCGGCGGCTGGCTCGCCAAGCGCGGCGTGATCGATTTCGCGGGCGGCATCGTCGTGCATGTCACCGCCGGCGTCTCCGCCCTGGTGGTGGCCTGGATGCTGAAGCCGCGCGCCGATTTCCCCAAATCCATCCGTCCGCCGCATGCGCCCTGGATGGTGATGGTTGGCGCATCGCTTTTGTGGGTGGGCTGGTTCGGCTTCAATGCCGGCAGTGCGCTGGCGTCTAATGCCGACGCCGGCATGGCGATGCTTACCACCCATCTTTCAGCGGCCACTGCAACCCTGGTGTGGATGGCGATCGAATGGGTCTCGTTCGGCAAGCCCAGCCTGGTGGGCGCGGTGACCGGCACCATCGCCGGTCTTGCCACCATTACGCCTGCGGCGGGCAGTGTGGGGCCGCTGGGCGCCGTGTTGCTGGGCGCGGCGGCGAGCATCGTCTGTTACATGGCGGTGCACTTCGTCAAACGCATCCTGGTGGTGGACGATGCGCTGGACGTGCTGGGCGTGCATGGCGTGGGCGGTGCGTTGGGTACTTTGACGTTGCCGTTCCTGGCGGGCATCGGCGTCGGCGGCTCGGCGCTGCATCACACGATCGGCGCGCAATTCGTGGTGCAACTCGAAGGCGTGGCGGTCACCATCGTGTGGTCGGCCATCGCCACCTTCCTGATCACCAAATTCGCCGGTCTGGTCGTGGGTCTGCGCGTGGACCGCGAGCATGAGATCCAGGGCCTGGATTTTGCCACCCATGGGGAAAGCGCGTATCACGGCAACAGATAGGCCAAGCACAGGATGTGGGTCCCATGAAGCTCATCATCGCCATCATTCAGCCGCATCGCCTGGATGCGGTGCGCGAGGCCTTGACCGCCATCGGGGTCGAGGGAATGACAGTATCGGAAGTGCGCGGCTATGGCCGCCAGAAAGGCCATACCGAAATCTATCGCGGCGCCGAATATTCCATTTCCTTCCTGCCCAAGTTGAGGTTGGAAGTGGCGCTTCCCTCGGCGCGCGTTGACGACGCGGTTGCCGCCATTACCAAGGCGGCCCGCACCGGCAAGATCGGTGACGGCAAGATCTTCACCCTTGATCTCGACGCTGCGCTGCGCGTACGCACGGGAGAAACAGGAGAAAGCGCCTTATAAGCTAAGCGCTCAGTCTTCTTCGGCGTGATGATGGGCGTGAAGCTTGGACGCCTCGGCGCTGTGATGGGCGGCATGCACGCCATGGCCCGAGGCGGTATGGGCATGATGGGCCGCGGCCTCGGCCCGCTCGTCTTCATAATGTTTGGCGGCCATGCGGTGATGATGGGCCGCTTTCTCATGATGCTCGGCGGCGGCGTGATGATGGGTGCTGGCGGGATGCTTATGCGACATGGAAAGCTCCTTGTGGCTGGCTCTCCACTTCATCCCAGCCGCGCGAAACTAACATGTCAGGGCGCGTTAATTTTCGCGAATTTTGCCGGCGTCCCGGCTATTTCCCGGCTTCGAGGCGCGTTTGCCGTGTCGGCGTAACCGCAAGCCGGTCACCGGCGAATTAGGGAATGAAACAGGCTATACTGGTTCCTGAGGAGCCGCCATGAAACTTGCCAGCCTTCTTGCCGCCAGCGCGCTCTTGGCGCTGTCCGCGGTCGCGCATGCCGACGATCTGGACAAGACCATTCCCGCGCCGGGGTTCGACCCGGCCAATGACGCGGCGCATGAGACGGTGGTGCTGGCGGGCGGATGCTTCTGGGGCCAGCAGGCCGTGTTCGAGCATGTGAAGGGCGTCACCAAAGTGGTGGCGGGCTATTCGGGCGGCGCGGCCGCAACGGCGAATTATCCCATGGTGACCACCGAGACCACCGGCCATGCCGAGTCGGTCGAGATCACCTTCGACCCCAGGATCGTTTCTTTCGGCCGCCTGTTGCAGGTCTTTTTCTCGGTGGCGCACGATCCCACCGAATTGAATTTCCAGGGTCCGGACGAGGGCACGAGTTACCGCTCCGAGATTTTCTTCGCTTCGCCCGGCCAGGAAAAAACCGCGCGCGCCTATATCGCCCAACTGGACGCGGCCCATGTTTTTGCGAAGCCCATCGTCACCAGGATTGAACCGCTCAAGGGCTTTTATGCCGCCGAGGGCTATCACCAGGATTATCTGATCCATAATCCCACTCAGCCCTATATCGTATTCAACGATCTGCCCAAGCTGGCGGCTTTGAAGCGCGTTTGGCCCGATTATTACCGCCCCGATCCGGTGCGCCTGGCGAGCCGTTAACGGCACCCTCGGCCAGGCCGAACCGCCGCGCAGGCGGCCTTGAAATGCCTTACATCCCCGTCATGAAGAGGGGCACCGTTCACCAATTCCGCAGTAGACGAACGGAAACCCCACAACCGCCCGTTTCCTTTGCGGATGTGATCTGCTAACCACTCCGCCGGTTTTGAGGCTTTAAGCCGGGATTTTCCCGGTTTTCCCAACTGAGACGAGACTTTCATGACAAATTTGACCCAGAAGCTGGTCATTGGCGTGGTCGCTTTGGTGATCGGGCTGGTGGTCGGCTGGGCCGTGCGCGGCGTGGCGAGCTACAACACGTCCACCCAGGCTGTAACCGCCTATGGCTCCTGGCGCGTGGCCTGTCCCGCCGCCAAGCAGGCCAATGTGAATTGCGAACTCGTCCAGGACGTGCTGGACAGCCAGACCCATGAGGAAATCGTGCGCATCGCCGTGGGCAAGCTGCCCGACGGCAAACAGGCATTGGATCTGGTGATGCCGCTGGGCGCCGCGCTGGAACCGGGCGTGGGCCTGGTGCTTGGCACCAACCCCATGATCACCGCCAAGTACCGCACCTGCACCCAGCAGGGCTGCATCGTCGATATCCCGCTCGACCAGAAGCTGCAGAAGCAGTTTGACGACGGCAAGGATGGCAAGATCGTGTTCGCGGGTGCCAATGACAACAAGCCGATCGCGATTCCGCTTTCGCTCACCGGATATGCCGAAGCTGAGCGTGCCTATCATCGTGACGAAGCCAAGCGCTCGGCCTGGTTCTGGAGAATGCTCTGATGAAAACCCTGTCTTTGCTGTCCGGCGTCTTTTTGGGCGCGCTTGTTTCAAGCGCGGCGCTCGCCCAGGCTCCCGCCGCTGCGCCGCCTGCGCCGCCCGAGGTCAAGAATATCGGCGACTGGCTGGTGCGCTGCTATCCAGCGCAGACCCAATCGCCCTGCGACATGTATCAGCAGCAGAATGACGCCAAGAGCAACCAGCGCGTGCTGGCGGTTTCTCTCGCCTATATTCCCCATCTCGACAAACACGCCATCCAGATTTCCGTGCCGTTGGGCGTGTCGATCCAGCGCGGCGTGGTGTTGCAGGCGGGAAGCTATACATCGCCGGTGATGCCTTATCGCCGCTGCGACCGGGGCGGCTGTTACGTGGAAATGCTGCTCGACAATTCCGTGGTCGATCAATTGAACCATGCCGGCGACAATGCGCTGCTCAAGGTCACGGCCGACGACGGCAAGAATTATCAGCTCAAGCTGTCGTTGAACGGCTTCACCGCCGCCCATGACTCGATGACCGAGCAGGCCAAGGCCAAGGCCAAAGCCGACACCAGCGCCCCCGCGGCCCCTGCCAAGAAATGACCGCATAAACGTCCGAATAAAGCGCCTGAATAAAAAAGCCGTCGGCAAAACCGGCGGCTTTTCGTTGTCTGGCGGTCAGGCGGCCTGGAAGCGCAGCGCCACGCCGTTCATGCAATAGCGCAGGCCGGTGGGTCTCGGCCCATCGTCGAAGACGTGGCCCAGATGGCCGCCGCAACTTACGCAGTGGACTTCCGTGCGATCCATGTCGAGAGAGCGGTCGTCCGAGGTGAGAATGGCTTCGGGCA
>DATKPL010000338.1:0-2926 GCA_035524155.1 Rhizomicrobium sp. | reverse complement strand
GCCCTGCTGACGGTCCTGGTGGGCGCCGCACTTGGCGGCTTGCCCAGCTCCCTGGGCGCGGCATCCTGTGCGACCTGCGGATGCTGGGCGGCGGCATGATTGGGAAGATGATCGTTGACGTCCCAATCGAACACCGTCTCCGGCGTCTCAGTGCAGGCCGCGAGAAGGGGTGCGCACATCAGGGTCGCCAGGGCGACCCTTTTCCAGGGAGCGTTCATTCGTAGTGCCTTCAGGCGATGTCCCAGGACGAATCATCCGCCTTAAGTATGAACAGAGCCTTAACCAAGATTACTTTTGTTAAGACTTCGCCCGGCTGGCTATTTTCTCAACTTTCCCCTGAGTTCCTCCAGGATTTCGGGAGCCGTCAGGTTCATGTGCAGGGGTGTCACGGCGATCTTGTCCGCATAAACCGCGCCAAGATCGCTGTCCTCGGGCGGCGAGGCGCGCCGGCGCCGAAGGCCGACCCAGTAATAGGCGCGGTTCCTGGCGTCGCGCCGCTCCTCGATCTCGGTGGATTGAAGGTCGTAGCGGCCTTGCGGCACCAGCGCCCAGCCCTTCACCTCGGCGGCGGAACAGGCCGGAAAATTCACGTTGATCAGCGTGCCGTCGGGCCAACCCGCCTTCATGAGCCTGCGCAACAGATCGGGTCCATGCGCCTCGCCCGGCGACCAGTCGATGCGTTCGCGGCTGTCTTCATCACCGGCCTGCGACAGCGCAACCGAGGGAATGCCCAGCGCGCAGCCTTCCATGGCGCCGGCAATGGTGCCGGAATAGGTCACGTCGTCGGCGAGATTGGACCCCCAATTCACGCCCGACAGCACCAGCTCGGGCGGCTTCTCCTTCAGCACATGGAGGCACGCCATCATCACGCAATCGGTGGGCGTGCCGGTGACGGCAAAGCGGCGCTCGGCGATCTGGCGCAGGCGCAGCGGCGATGTGAGGGTGAGCGAATGCGAGGCGCCGGATTGTTCCGTCTCGGGCGCGAACACCCAGACATCGTTGGACAGAGCGCGCGCGATTTTTTCCGCGACGGCGAGGCCCGGTGCGTGAATGCCATCGTCATTGGTGACCAAAATGCGCATCAAACCTTCGCGATAATTTTCTTACCGCCCATGTAAGGCTGCAATGCGTCAGGAACCGCCACGCTGCCATCGGGCTGCTGATAATTTTCCAGGATCGCCACCAGCGTGCGGCCCACCGCTAGGCCCGATCCGTTCAAGGTGTGCACGGGGCCTTTCACCTTGCCGTCGCCGCCCCGCCAGCGCGTGTTCATGCGCAGCGCCTGGAACGACCCGCAATTGGAGCAGGAGGAAATCTCGCGATAGGCGTTCTGGCCCGGCAGCCAGACCTCGATGTCGTATGTCTTTTGCGCGGAAAAACCCATGTCGCCGGTGCAGAGCGTCACCACGCGATGGGCAAGGTTCAGCTTTTTCAGAATTTCCTGCGCCGCATCGGTCATGCGCTCATGTTCTGCCGCCGATTGCTCCGGTGTAGTGATCGAGACGAGTTCCACCTTGGAGAATTGATGCATGCGGATCATGCCGCGCGTGTCCCTGCCCGCCGCGCCCGCTTCGGCGCGGAAGCAGGGCGTGAAGGCGGTGAGCCGCATCGGCAGTTCGGCTTCCGCCATGATCTCGTCGTTGACGTAATTGGTGAGCGAAACCTCGGCGGTGGGGATCAGCCAGTGCCGCTTGAGAAAATGCTCGATGCGCTCCTGCAGGGCGGTGCCGGGCGGTCCGCCTGCGGTCTCGTATTCCTGCATCATCTCGTCGAAAGCCCGGGCATATTCCTCGGTCGAATAGGCGCCGAAAAGATCGTCCTTGAATTTCGGCAATTGCCCGGTGCCGAACATGGCGGCATCGCGCACCAGGACCGGCGGACTCATTTCGGTATAACCGAACTGGCCCGTGTGAATGTCCAGCATGAAAGCGCCCAGCGCCCGTTCCAGCCACGCCAGATCGCCCTTGAGATAGACAAATCGCGCCCCCGAAACCTTGGCGGCGCGCTCAAAATCCATCTGGCCCAGCGCCTCGCCCAGCTCGAAATGCTGTTTGGGATTGGCGACCGACGGCGGCTTGCCGAAGGCGCGAGCCTCGACCGGCACATTAGCGCCTTCATCCGCGCCGTCCGGCACATCGGATGCCGGAATATTGGGGATAACGGCCAGGACATCGCGCAGACCCTGTTCCAGCTCACGCTGTTCGCCTTCGCCGCGCTGGATGGCGTCTTTCAGGCCCGTCACTTCCTCCATCAGCGTCTTGGCTTGGGCTTCGTCTTTCTTCTGCTTGGCCTGGCCGATCAGCTTGGAGGCGTCGTTGCGCCTTGCCTGTTGGGTCTGAAGCCTGGTGAGGAGTTCGCGCAGCGCCTTGTCGCGATCCAGCACGTCGCGGACGGCAACTTCGCCGGCCAGTCCCCGCCGGTTCAGACCCTTGGCGAAAGCGTCCGGGTTGTCGCGGACGGACCTTATGTCGTGCATGCGTGAACCTCTTGGGCAGCCCCGCTCATGCCACGGTGGGCTTTTTCCGTCAAAGGCGTGGTTAATGTTTCCCCAATCCCACCCCCGGCTTTTTCATCTATCGGCGCAAGCGGGCCGAAAGGCCTATTCGGCATAGTACGGAGGCGATCTAGGGGCGCATCCGAACCGGCCGGCTGCGTGGTGGCGTTTGAGATATTCCGGAATGCGAATTCTTTGGGCTCGGATGGAGCGCAAGCTCAGCCGGCAGGGCGCGATCGGCGGCACCATCGTGCTGTCGGCGCTGGCGGCGGTGCTCGCGGCGCTGGTGCATCTGGCGCTCTATTTCGACGGCGCCATGATGACCCGCGCCGCCTTTTCCCATGTGGTCATCGAAACCTTGGCGGTGGCCTCGCCCCTGATCCTTTATTCCCGCTATGTGATCGCGCAGTTGAAGAAAAGCCGCCGCCAGCT
>DATKPL010000337.1:0-3534 GCA_035524155.1 Rhizomicrobium sp. | reverse complement strand
CGAAATATTCCGCCAGCCCCAGCATCGAGGCCACGCCGCTGGAATTATCAGAGCCGCCTTCGAACCAGGCATCCTTGTGCGCCACCACATAGATGGTCTCATCGGTCGCGCCCGGCAAGGTGCCCCACACCAGAGCGGTCTTGAGGTTCGGCACTTTCGGGATGTCCAGGTCCACATGCACCTTGACCGGACCGGCCGCGATCATGTCGCGCGCCGCCGCGCCATCGTCATTGCCCACCGTGAAGGCGGGCGCGTTGGTGCCCGACGGATAAGCCTGATAGCGCATATTGCCCGGCAGCATGGAGACTTCGAACACCACCGCCGCGCCCTTGTCGGCGGCGCGCTTCACCGCACCCATTTCCGGCGTGCCGAGCTGGCTGTAAACGAACACCGCCTTGCCCTTCACATCCTTGCCGGCGAAATCGGCTTCGGTGCCAAGCCCGGCATAGACCGCGTCCAGGTCCACGCCGCCCTGGGGCAGCGGATTGGCGTCATAGTCGGGTTGTGCGGAATTCAGATGGATGGTCTTGCCGTTCGCCGTCAGCGCCACATCCCAGCTTTGCGGCATCCATTGCGGCGGCAGATCCAGCGGCTGGATGCGCACATCGGTCAGGCCCAAGCCGCGGAATTTTCCCGCCAGCCATTCGTTGGTTTCATGATCGCCTTCGGTGCCGATGATGCGGCCCCAGAATTTGGGATGACCGGCATCGCGATAACGGTCTGAGATCTTCGCCAGCTCTTCGACATAACCATGCATCTTGTGGCCGTCGATGGAGCCATATTTCGCATCGCCCTTGGGCAGTGGGAATTCGATCAGGCCGTCGCTGACGCGCTGTTGTGAAAGCGCGGGAGGGGTGAGCGACTGGGCGATGGTCGAGCGTGGAGCGGTCTGCGCCAGCGCCGCCGCCGACACCAGCAACAGCGCGCCACCTAAAAATGCAGCTTTCATGACGTCCCTCCCCAAATCGAGGGCGGATACTGACCGGCAAGCCTCTGTTCTCAAATCGCAAATTCAAGAAATCCGATGTGTAATTTTGCACATCGGAAGCGCAAGATTGCGCCGCACACGCGGCCCGGCATGGTAATATCGCGAATATGCCGGAGGGCGACATGATTACTAGTCACGCCTGGTTTGGACCACGGAACGGCCATGGATGGGGTTGGACGCCCGTCTCTTGGGAAGGCGGCGTCGTGGTCGTGATTTTTGCCGCTGTGGTTATCGGGGTCTGTCTGGCCTTCGGCCGCCAGCGCAAGACCGGATACATAACAATCGGCGCAACGGCCGCCCTGCTGGTGGTTTGCCCGCTGACCGGAACGGTACCCGGGTAATTCAGTGCAATGAGGTTCAACATATTTTCAGTGGCGATCGTGCTTGCAGGAATCGCCACGTCCCCAGCCGGAGCAGATACGGATTTCTCCCGATGTCATCTGCCCCGGCAGGTGGCGATGACAAAAAACCTGGCCGATATCCCCTCGCCTGTTCTGGCGCAGCTGCCCGGTCTTGGCGCTGCCCATGACGCTATCCTCTCGGAAGCGGACGATCCCAGCGATCCGATCAACGATAATGTTCCCAGTGTGCGGCTGGCGGGCGCATTCGCGGAAGGCGCGCGCTGGGCGGTTGTGTATGAGAATGGCGATTTCGCCAACACGCGCACGATGGCGATGTTTACCGTCGGCCACGGGAAAGCATCACTTATCAAGCAACAAACGGGCCCGGTCTGCGCTATCCTGAAAGCCGCCTTCCCCGATTAGAGACCGACCATGCAGCCATACAGCAGCGACGAACTTCTGGCCTTCTTGAATGAAATGCTGGAAGCCGAGCGCGCGGGCGCCAAGGCCCTGCTCCATATCTCCAAGGAAAGCACGCACAAGACGGCTGCCGACCTGGCGATGGCCGTGCATCATGACGAGGCGCGCTGGTGCGCCATGCTGATTGCGGCCATCCGGCTGCATGGCGGCACGCCCAGCGACACCACCGGCGCCTTCTATGAAAAAGTGCTGGCGATCGCCGAGCCCAAGGCGCGGCTTGCTTTCGTCAATCGCGGCCAAGGCTGGGTGGTGAAGAAGCTGAAGGAAGCCATCCCCCGCATCAGCGACGAACATCTGGCCAAAGACCTTGGCGTGATGATCACCTCACATGAGGAAAACATCGCCAAGGTCAACGCATCGGGTTTCGCCGCGACCGGATGATTCAATCTTTATGCGCTTCGCGCATATTGGTTGAACCATTCGATGGTGCGGCTCCAGGCCTGGGTGGCGGCAACCCGGTTGTAGCGCTCGGGCGTGGCGTCGTTGAAGAAGCCATGCACCGCGTTCGGATAGACATGGCCTTCATAGGTGATGCCGTTCTTCTTCAGATCCGCCGCCTGCGCGGGATAGGCGGCGGCCAGCGTCTTATCCAGCGCGCCGTGATGGATCAGGATTGCCGCCTTGATCTTCGGCACATCTTCCGGCTTGGACGGCGTGCCATAGAAGGGCGCCGCCGCCTTCAGGTCCGGGCCCATCATCACCGCCAAGGTGTTGGCCACGCCGCCGCCATAGCAGAAGCCGGTCGCCGCGAGCTGGCCCGTGCAATCGGGGCGCGCCTTCAACCATTGTGCGGCGGCCAGGAAATCCTGGGTCCGCTTGTTGGGGTCCAGCTTGGAAAACAGCAACCCGCCCTTGTAGTCGTCGCCCGGATAGCCGCCCACGGATGTCAACGCATCGGGCGCGAAGGCCATGAAATTTTCCAGCGCGAAGCGCCGCGCCACATCCTCGGTATGCGGGTTGAGGCCCCGATTTTCATGGACGACAATCACGCCGGGCAGTTTCGCTGGCGTCGCGTCGCGCGTGTCGGCGCTGAAAGGACGGACGAAATAGCCGCGGATGTAACCGTTCCCGTTCGGCGACGGGATTGTCTCATAGCTGGCCTTGATCCGCTCATCGTCCTTGCGGATCTGCTGGCCCAGCGCGTAATTGGGCATCAAGGCGTCCATGATCGCCGACGCCGTCAGGCCCGCCACCGCGAACTTCTTGACGCCATTAACAAAGGCGCGGCGGCTGATTTCGCCGTGAATGAACTGGCTGTACAATTCCACCGCTGCCGCGGGGACCTTCCTGCTTTCCTGCCCTGCCATGATGTGCGTCCTCCCATTGCCCTGAGGGAATTCAGGCACATCCGGCGAAAACGCGCAATCGGCCGCGAAACGGCTGGCGGGACGGGGGCTTATGTGGCGCGCGCCGCGCACGCTCATCCTTCGACACGCTCAGGATGAGGATGGCAAAGCCCGGCGCAACATCCCGCGCCGGGCTCGCGAGTTCAAGGTCGCGACTTACGGATAATCCCAGTCGTCGTCCGCATGCGCCTGATGCGCCGCGCCCGTGTCATAGCCGTTGTCGAAGGCGCGGGCCACTTCGGTCTGGTTTTGCTGGGCGCGATCCTGATACCCGCTGTTATAGGCCTGCTGGTTGTCCTGGCTGCCTTCCGCCAGGCCGGCCTGATAGCCCGCGTCATAGCCCTGCTGATTGGCGATCTGGGCGTTCTGATCGCTTTGC
>DATKPL010000336.1:0-13007 GCA_035524155.1 Rhizomicrobium sp. | reverse complement strand
GGGGCTGGTGGCGGTGATCGGCGCGTCCCATGCCAAGTGGGGCGAGCGTCCCATCCTGGTGGTCGAGCCGCGCAAGGGCCATGTGCTGGACGAGAAGGCTCTGCTGGCGGCGCTCAGCGGCAAGGTGGCGGATTGGTGGATCCCCGACCAGGTGATCCAGGTGAGCGACATGCCGCTTTCGGCCACCGGCAAGATCGACAAGAACCGGTTGCGCGCCGAGTACGCCAGCGAAACCCATATCAACAAAAGCAAAGGCTCGGGCGGGCGCTGAAGCCCGCCCTGGCGCGCGATCTTTCGCATCCGCGGTCGCCATTCCGCAGATGCTCACTGCGCGATGAATGAAGATTCCAAAGATACTAACTCAAGCGTGAATGAATATTGACAGTGTCACGGTTTCCTGACAGCTTTCTCATGCGTGCCGAAGAGCACGGAAGTCGCCCAGACGGGCGAAGGGGAGGAAAATATGCGGGGTACGCTCAGCCTTTCGGCATCTTTGTTGGCTCTTGTCTTTGCAAGCGGGGGCGCGGTGGCGCAAACCGCATCGCCGCCGTCCGGATCGTCTGCCGGAACCGGCCTGGAGACGGTGGTGGTGACCGCCGAGCGCCGCTCCGAGAATCTGATGACCACGCCGATCTCGGCCGATGTGGTGAGCGGGGCGGACCTTTCCACCCGCAGCGTGGTGACGGTAGACGATCTGCAATTCATCGCCCCCAGCGTGACGGTCGACGATTTCGGCCAGGGCATCGATTTCGACATTCGCGGCATCGGCAAGGGCGCGCACAACACACAGACCGAGACCGGCGTGATCACGTACCGCGACGGCGTGGCCACCTTCGCGGGCTACATGACGGAAGAGCCTTATTACGACATCGCCAATGTCCAGGTGCTGCGCGGGCCGCAAGGCACCTTCGTGGGCGAGGACGCGATCGGCGGCGCGGTGTTCGTCAATTCGCGCGATCCGGTGATCGGCGGCGACTATAACGGCTATGCCCAGGCCTCTTACGGCAATTATTCCGACACGCAATTGGAAGGCGCGGTCAATCTGCCGGTGGATGATACGCTGGCGTTCCGCGTCGCTTTCTTCGGCCAGTCGCGGGCCAGTTTCTACAGCATCACCGACCCCGATCCGGCGGACAATTGCCCGGGCGGAAAATACGCAGGATGCAAGGTGCCGCAAAGCGTCACCAACACGCCCGAGAGCTTCAATCCCGGCGACCGGCTTTGGGCCACGCCGCGCGTGAGCATGCTGTGGAAGCCCACCGACAGGCTCACCGTGTCGCTCAAGGTCAATGTCGATTATCTCGACAGCGGCGCGTGGGTGTCATCGCCCGGCTCGGCGGCGAAACCCACCTACGATTCCCTGTTCCGGCTCACCGACAATTCTCCCGCCGAGGCGCTGGACCGCATGACGCGCGCCGTCCTGAAAGTGGATTATCTGCTGCCCGACGGCATCACGCTCCAATCGGTGACCGGCTACCAGAAGGGCAACACCAACTGGACGTCGAATCTGCTGGGCACGGCGATCCCGGGTTTCGGCGCCTATACCTTCTGGGCCCATGTCTCGGAGACCATCCAGTCCCAGGAGATCAATATCATCTCGCCCGACACCGGGCCGCTCACTTGGGTGGCGGGCGCCTATGCCAAGGCCGATTTGTATGACTGGGAGAAGCCCTATCAGTTCGTGGTCGGCGTGCCGGCCGCGCCCTCCAGGCTTCCGCCCAACAACACCACCAATTACGAAATCCAGGGCCAGACGCCTTACGCTTCCTGGGCCGCGTTCGGGCAGGTGAGCTACAAGCTCAGCGACGCGTGGCAGGTGCAACTGGGCGGGCGCTGGTCGTCGGACCGCGTGCATAACGATGTGGGCATCTGGCAGTATGGCACATATCTCTATGCCAACCAGATGACCAAGTCCTACAGCTTCGACTACAAGGCGGCGCTGAACTGGACGGTGAGCGACACCCAGTTCCTCTATGCCTTCGCCGCGACGGGCTACAAGCCGGGCGGCCTCAACCTGCCCACCGCGGCCAGCGGCGCAGGCGCGGCGCCCACCGCTTTCGCCGCCGAACGCGACATGAATTACGAGACGGGCTGGAAGGCGCGCTGGTTCGACGGTCATCTGCTCAGCCAGATCGACGCCTATTACAACTCGTACAAGAACTTCATCATCACTGCCGGCAATCCACTCAATCCCTTCACGGGCGCGGAGATCAACGTCACCAATCCGACCAAGATCTACGGCCTGGAAGCGGAAGAGCAGGCGGTGTTCGGCGACTTCTCGCTTTCAAGCGGCGTCAGCCTGATGCACAGCGCGCTGGGCGCGGCCGATCTGATCGACACCAGGCCGGGCGGCGTTTTGACCAACCTTACCGGGCGGCCTATTTCCTATGCGCCCAATTTCTCGCTCAACAGCAGCGCGCAGTATGTGTTTCATGTCGGCGACGGCGACACGCTGACGCCGCGCGTGAACTTCGTTTATCTGGCGCATCAATGGGCGACGGTGTTCCAGAACGTCAATGACGGCGATTATCTGGCGGCGCGCGATCTTCTGGGCGCGCAGCTGGAATATGATCACGGCAGCTATGCCGTCATCCTCTACGGCACCAATCTGCTGCAGGACATCTATGTCTCGAACCAGTTCTCGACCCCGGGGCTGGACTTCGCGGGCGCGCCGCGCCAGTTCGGCATACGCCTGATGAAGACGTTCTGATTTCCTTGGCTGATTTCCTTGACTGACTTCCCCATGAACCTGTCGACCGCCCATTGCCTCTTGCAGTTGGCGGCCGAGCTCCTTGTTCAGGCCGGGCGGCTGCCGCCCATGCTGCGCGAGAACCAGATGAGGGCCGCGCCCACAATCGCCGTGCCGATGCCGGCATAGGTCCAGCTGGGCTTCAAATACATCATGGGACTGTGCGGATAGGCGAGAAAGCCGGTGCCTTCGCTGATCCAGTGCAGGCCCAGGAGCAGGACCAAAAGGCCGATCACGGCAAGCGCTATGCGCATGAAATCCCCCGCACCCTCTACCCACCGCAACCCTAGCCCAGGGCGGGCGGGCTCACCAGCGGGTGCGCGTCCGGCGCCACAGCGTCCATAGTATAAGTGAGACCAGGGTCCAGGCCCCGAGCGCCAGGGGCAGGACCAGCCAGCCAAGGCTTGCGCCCCATGCGATCGTCCCACCGAATGCCGCCAGTCCGATGCCGCCCAGCGATGCGCCGGCCGCGTCCAGCGCTGCGGCGTCCTTGCCGCGCTTTGTCCCCTTCAGGCCCTTTTGCGCCTTGCGCGCGCGTTCGTGTTTCTCAATCAAGGTGAGGCTGGCGCAAAGGATTGCGGGGAAAGCGAGGAAAAGCCCCCCCGCAGCGGGACCGAAATAGCGCGCGATCGCGCCCGTCGCCATCGTCGCCAGGCCGCCCAGCACGAAGCGGATCAGATATTCCCTTCCGCTGGTTTCCTTCAACGCGCCGAAGCGGGCATGCACCAGCATCGTTTCATCTCCCGAAGAGACAGAGGCCTGTCCCGGCAAACGCCAACCAGGCCAGCGAACCCAGCGCCGTGGCGGAAATGGCGCGCATGCCCGTGCGCTCGAGCAATTGGCAGACCAGGATCGCATAAAGACAGAAGGCGGCGGCGCCGATCACCATGAAGCGGCCTTCGCGCGCCCCATAGGCGGGGCCTTCACGCGCGAGCGTCAATGCCAGGGTCGAAAGCGCGATCGAGGGCGCCGCGCCAAACAGCCCGGCGAAACTTTTGGGGCGAAACAGTGCGCCCAGGAGCGCGAACAGCGAAACCGCCGCGCCGCCGATCAGGAAGCGAAGCAGATATTCGCTCATCGGCGCGTGACGCGGCGCACAATCAGGCGTGGCCCGTGATCAGCCACAGGAGAATGATGATGGGGAGCGGTACTCCCAACAGCCACAGGCATCCCGACCGCATGACGATTTTCCCCGAGATATTGCGCTCCCCTAACGCGGCAGGTCCGGCCCGCGTTGCATCATGGGGAACCGGGGCAGGTTCCGTTTGTTTCCTGCCTGCCCGGGAAGGCCAGCGAAGAGAGGGAGCCATGATCAGCACCGCCATCGTCACCGACGACACCACCGCCATCGTCGCCGAAGAGGAAAATGAATTCCGCTGGGGCACGGTGATCGCGGGCGCTTTTGCGGCCACCGCCACCACCTTCTTCCTGCTGACATTGGGCGCGGCCATCGGGCTGGCGCTGGTGCCCGCCGCGCACGCCAAATCCGCCACCGTCTTTTTCAATCTGGGCGCGATCTATTTCCTGGCGTCCCAGGCGTTCGGCTTCGCGGTGGGCGGCTATATCGTGGGAAGGCTGATCGGTCCGGAAGCCGAGAACACCGAAGAGGAAGAATTCCGCGCCGGCGCGCATGGCTTTGTGATGTGGGCGCTGGCCGTGGTGGCCGGGATTCTGCTCGCCGCCGCCGCGTCGGGCGCCACCAGCTCGTCGGTGGTAAGCGCCATCGCCACGCGCCCCGCCGCCGAAGCCGCCAACACCTTTTATTGGGTGGACGCGATGTTCGGGCCCGGTCCCAACACGCCGCAAGTGATGGCCGACAAGATGCAGGCGCGGCGGATCCTCGATATGAACGCGCCGGGCCAGGTGAGCGATGAGGACAATGCGTACCTCGCCCGGCTGGTGGGGCAGGAAGATGGCATCTCGCCCGCCGCCGCGATGAGCCGCGTCACCGACGCCGAAGCGCGCTGGGCGAACGCCGCCCATGATGCGCGCAAGACCGCCGGCATCACCGCGCTCTGGACCGCGATCGCGCTCCTGTTCGGGATGATCGTGGCCGTGGCCGCCACCATCGCCGCGCGCTGGCAGGACGACCGCATCAACTGGGGTTGGAAGCCGCGGCGCTAGTTCTCGGACCAGCGCAGGGCAGAGGGGTGATCCTCGCCCCCGCGCATGCGTTAGCATGCTGGCGGGGGAGATGCTGGTTCTCGAACCAGCGCAGGGCAGAGGGGGTAGAGATACGGAACCCCGTCCGGTTCCGTGCGTATTCGCACAGAAGGGTGGAGCATTTTCCCCTCCGCTTGTCCCCTTTTCATTGCCCTGTTTTTATCGGGCGCAGTCATGCTACGTCCGGCACCGGTATTTCACGTCCTGATTTGAGAGCAGCCGCATTTTGAATGGCTTCGATGTCCCACGCTTCCGTGAATAGCCCCAGGACGCGCACCTCACGCGGCCCCTTGGCGCTTCTGGGTGTGGGTGCCCTGATCCTCCTGATCGTCGTCGGTACCGCGACCTGGCTGGCGGTGGTGACGGCCCGATTGTCGTCCGATGTGCTGACGGCGCGCGCGGCCCGCACCGCCGCATCCGACGAATTGGAGACGCTGCTCGACGCCGAAACCGGCCAGCGCGGTTATGTGATCACCGGCGATCCTTCCTATCTTCAACCCTATAACCGGGCGCGGGCCCGAGCCGCCACCGATTTCGACCAGCTCCGGCAAAGCGAACGCGCCAACAGGGCGAACCAGCCCCGGCTGGATGCGCTGGGGCGGGCGGCGAACGACAAGCTCCGCGAATTGGCGCTCACCGTCTCGCTGATGCAGGCGGGCAAGCGTGATGAAGCGATCGCGGAAATCCGCACGGGCCGCGGCAAGACCTATATGGATCAGGCGCGCGCGCAACTGGCGGCGATCATCGACGATGCCGAAGCGACCGCGGGCCGCGATCTTGATCAGCTCACCTTCGACGCCCGGCTGCTGCGCACCGTCACCATCGTGGGCGGATTGTTCATCGTCCTGTTCGCGGGCGCGGCGTTCCGGCTTTTGCTGCGCTATATCCGCGAGGCTGTCGCGGCGCGCAAGGAAGTCGAGGGGTTCAATGTCACATTGGAAGACCGGGTGGCGCGGCGCACCGCGGCACTCACCCGCGCCAATGAGGAGATTCAGCGCTTTGCCTATATCGTGAGCCACGATCTGCGCGCGCCGCTGGTCAACATCATGGGCTTCACCAGCGAACTGGACGTGGGAACCCGCGCGCTCCAGGCCTATTTCGCGGACGAGACCGCCGAAAACAAGGCGCCTGCGCTGGAAGCCGCGAACCAGGCGCTGCCGGAAGCGGTGGGCTTCATCCGCTCCTCCACCACCAAGATGGACGGGTTGATCAACGCGATTCTCAAGCTGTCGCGCGAGGGCAAGCGCGAATTGCTGGCCGAGGATGTCGATCTGCGCCGCGTGTTCGAGATCATCCTGGCCAGCGTGAAGCATCAAATTGATGAAACTGAGACAAAGGTGACTCTGTCTCCGCATCTGCCGATGGTACGGTCGGACCGGTTGTCGCTGGAACAGATCTTCTCGAACCTGGTGGACAATGCGCTCAAATATCTTGAGCCCGGGCGGCCGGGGAAATTGCAGATAGAGGCCGAAAATAAAGGCCAAAACGTTGTCATCAAGGTGACCGACAACGGGCGGGGCATCGCTGAGCAGGACCGCGAACGCGTCTTCGAATTGTTCCGCCGCGCCGGCCGCCAGGACAGACCGGGCGAGGGCATAGGCCTGGCGCATGTGCGCGCGCAGGTGCGAAGGCTGGGCGGCGACATCACGGTTCGGTCGAAGCTTGGCGAAGGTTCGGAGTTTCGTGTAGTGTTGCCGCGATCCCTTCTCATCGAACAGAGTGTGACCTTATGAGCCCGAATTCCGTCGGACTGCCCGTTTCCATCGTGATGGTCGAAGACGATGAGGGGCATGCCACCCTGATCGAGCGCAACATCCGCCGCGCCGGCGTCAACAACCGGATCGTGCCGTTCAAGAACGGCACTTCGGCGCTGGAATTCCTGTTGGGCGAGGACGGCAAGGGCACCGCGCATGCGGGCAGTTCGCTCCTGATCCTGCTCGATCTCAATTTGCCCGACATGACGGGCGTGGACATCCTCACCAGGATCAAGGCCAACGAGCATCTGAAGCGTGTGCCCGTGGTGGTGCTCACCACCACCGATGACCAGCGCGAGATCCAGCGCTGCTACGATCTGGGCGCCAATGTCTACATCACCAAGCCGGTGGATTATGAGGGCTTCGCCTCCGCGATCCGCAATCTGGGCCTGTTTTTCTCGGTGATGCAGGTTCCCACCAGCGAATAATGCCGGAAGAAGTCCGCATTCTCTATATCGACGACGATGTCGGGTTGGGCATCCTGCTCAACCGGGCGCTGGCGCCGTCGGGCTATCGCGTGGACGCGGTGGTCTCGGGCGACGAGGCCCTGGGAAAGCTCGCCGATGGCAGCTATCACCTGGTGGCGATGGACCACAATCTGGTCAATGAAGTCGGGCTTGACCTGATCCCGAAGATCCGCGCGCTGTCCGACGCGCCGCCCATCATCTATGTCACCGGCTCGGAAGACGCCCGCATCGCGGTGGCGGCGCTCAAGGCCGGCGCGGTCGATTATGTCTGGAAGGACGTGCAAGGCCATTACCGCGAGCTTTTGCGCGAAAGCATCAAGACGGCGCTGGAGCAGGAAAAGCTCAAGCGCGAAACCATGGAGGCGCAGCGCGAAGTGCGCGCGGCCCGCGACCGGGCCGAGACGCTGTTGCGCGAAGTCAATCACCGCGTCGCCAATTCGCTGGCGATCGTCTCGTCGCTGGTCCAGATGCAGGCCAATGCGCTGGCCGACAGCCAGGCGCGCGAGATGCTGCGCGAGACCCAGGCCCGCATTTCGGCCATCGCCAGCGTGCATCGCCGCCTCTACACCTCCGACGATGTCCGCTCCGTCGAGGTGAATGTCTATCTCGCCTCGCTGGTCGAGGAATTGTCGGCGGCGATGAATCTGAAGCCGGCAAGTTCGCTGCGCCTGGTGGCGGCGCCGTCCGAGATCATGCTGGCCACCGACAAGGCCATCGCGCTGGGCGTGATCGTCACAGAACTGGTCACCAACGCCTTCAAATACGCCTATGGCGAGGAGGGCGGCGAGATCCGCATCCGCGCCAGCGCCGAAAAGGGCAGGCTTGTGGTGGCGGTCGAGGATGACGGCGTGGGCTGGAAAGGCGAAGGCGAAATCAAGGGCTCGGGCCTGGGCACGCGCATCATCCGCACCATGGCCAAGACCGCCCAGGCCGATGTGGCGTATGACCCATCCGCCAAAGGCACGCGCGCGCTCATCACCGTGGCGATGTAAGGCGGATCAGTTCGCGAGCGTCGGGCCCAGCGCCACGACCGCGGCCACGATCACCAGGCATCCCAGCATGAAGCCGAGATCGGAGGGACCCAATCCCATGGGCCCCGCAGGCATGAGAGCGAGCAGGGCCGAACCGGCAATGGCCGCGCCCAATCCGGCCGCCCCCGCCAGAACCAGGCCGCGAAACCGGCTGCGATGGTCCAGCCGCGCCAGCACGATGGCCGGCATGGGCCGCGCGGCGAGCCTGCCGGCCAGCCTGGCGTGGTCCCGGCGCAGCATTTCGCTGATCAGCTGGTCGTTTCGCATGACACCAAACCTTGTTCCAATTCCGCGTTGCCGTCCATCGCCTGCCGCATCTTGCCGCGCGCCCGCTGCACATAGGTCTTGAGCGAACCCAGCGGCACCGAAAGCGCTTGGGCCGCCTCGCCATGCGACAGGCCGCAGGCGTCGCACAAGAGGATCGCCGCGCGTTCGGGCACGCTCAATCCGTTCAGCGCGCTTTGCAGAGAAAGCGCATCGTCGGGATCAAGAGCGGCATTTTCCGCGGGCCCGGACAGGTAATGCAGCAGTCTCCCATAGAGCAGGGTGCGCCTCTTCCAGCGCAGGAATTCGCGATAGGCGATGGCAAACAGCCAGGTGCGGAATTGGGCGTCGCCGCGAAACGTCGCGATGCGGTCATGGCAGCGGATGAAGACATCCTGTGCCAGGTCTTCGGCCTCGCCGCCGCCCGTCAACCGCCAGAGGAAAGCCTGAAGCGGTGCCTGGTGCCGGCGCACCAATTCGGCGAACGCGTGCCTGTCGCGCGCGCCTTGGACCCGAAGCACCAGCTCCCGGTCGCTCAGCCCTGCGAGATTGGCGCGCACCGGTTCAGGCGGCGCGCCTGGCCGCGTAGAAATGCAGCCCGATAAAGGCCAGGCCCATCAGGCCCGGGAAAGCGGCGATCCCGATCAGGGGCGAACGCGCGTCGTCGATGAGGAGGCCCAGCACGCACAAGGCCAAGGCGACGCTGAGCAGGACCACGCCACGGCGCAGATCGTTGGCGGGCACGCTTTTTTCGCCGACCAGGCTGTCCATCACTTCGGGCGGCACAGGCTGGTTCCTGGCCGAAAACAGCTCGATGGTCTTGTAGATGGTGCTGCGTTTCTGGGCGCGGAAGTAAAGAGGAATGAACAGCGACAGCCCCACAACGGCGGTCATGCTGCCGAAAACGATCATCACGATCAGTACGTTATGCAAAGCGACCGGCGCGTCCATGGCGATCCCCTTCTGTCTGGCACCCATTAGACACCCCGGCGGGGTGCTTTGGATGTGGGGTCGAAGAAAATTTCAGCCGGGGGGAGGGGACGGGGCAGCCCGGGGCTGGAGGAAGCGGCGGACCAGGATTTTGATCGTGTCCAGGATTTCTCCCATGTCCAGCTTGGGATCGCGCACGGTCATCATCCGCACGCCGTCCAGAATGCCGAACAGGATGGCGGCGGTGGTTTCGGGATCCAGGGTGGGGTCGATCAATCCGCCGGCCTGACCTTTCTGAAGGAAATCCGCCAGGATCGCCCGCGTCTTGCGGCTCATTTCGCGCAGATGTTTGGCCATCCTGGGATTGCGGTTGGCCTCGGTCGCCATCTCCAGGAAGAACACGAAATTGGCGCGCAGATTGCGGTGCTTGGCCTCCTCGATCACCGTGCCGATGGCGGACAGCGCATTGCCGCTTTCCACCAATTCGCCGAACTGGCGCGCGCCTTCTTCCAGGGCGGCGGCGCCCATCGTGTCGATGATCGCCTCCTTGCTGGGGAAGTAGTGATAGAGATGACCGGGGCTGATCCCCGCTTCGGCGCAGATATTTGCGATCGAGGCGCCCCGGAAACCTTCCCGCGCGAAACAAATCCTGGCCGCGGCCAGGATTTCCTGCCGCTTCTCCTCATGCTTGACGGGGTCGAGGCGCCGCATTGTTCGATTCTCTGGGAACTTCTGTAATATAGAATGTTTAATCTAACAATCCTTGACAGCAAGACCGGGCCGATTATTAAGTTAGAGCGATCATTCTAATTAAACAGGGAACCCGGCCATGAGACATGTCGCGCGCATCGCATCCTTTCTGCTGGCTTCGGCGGTGTTCCTGCCCGCCTTGGCGGCCGAGCCCGACGGGCTGATCCTGCCGCCCGGCTTTCACGCCAGCGTGGTGGGAGATGTCGGCCCCCGTGCGCGCCATATCGCGATCGGCCCCAACGGCGATCTTTATGTCTCGACCATCGACTTCAAAAGCCTGATGGACCCGAAAGCGCCGCACATCGGCATCCTGGTGGCGCATCTGGACAGGGATCACAAGATCGCGGGCGAAGTGCAGCATTTCAGCAGCGCCGACAATGGCACCGGCATCGGCTTCCATGACGGCATGCTCTATGCGGCCGCGCCGGCGGCGATCTATCGCTTCAAGTTCAGCAAAGGCGAAGCGATCCCCGCCGCCGCGCCCGAGATCGTGGTGGACGGCATGCCCACCACCGGCTCGCCCAATCGCGGATTGGCGTTCGACGGCAAGGGCGATCTGTTCGTCTCGGTGCCCGGCGCCAGCAACAATTGCGAGGACAAGTCCGATCCCTCCAATCCCCATCCCAGGGGACTCAATCCCTGTCCGGAATTGAAGACCCGGGCCGGCATCTGGCGCTTTTCCGCGGACAAGACCGATCAGCATTTCCCCACCGACGGTGAACAGATCGCCACCGGCGTGCGCGACATGCAGGCGCTAAGCTGGTCGCGCGACTTGCACGGGCTTTATGCGGCGATGCAGGGCAGGAATGGCGCGGCCCATGCGCTCGATCCCTCGGTGCCGGGCACCAGTGGCGACAATTACATTGCCGAAGAGATGCACCGCATCGACAAGGGCACTGATCTGGGCTGGCCTTATACCTATTACGATGTGGACCAGAAGAAGCGCGTGCTGGCGCCGGAATATGGCGGCGACGGCAAGAAGGCGGCCGACGGCCATTACAGCGATCCGGTCGTGGCGTTTCCCGGCCATGCCTCGCCGCTGGACATCGCCTTTTATGACGGGCGGCAATTCCCGCGCGCCTATCGCGGCGGCGCCTTTGTGGTGTTTCATGGCGGGCTGGGGCCCGACTTGGCCGAGGGCCATAATGGCTATGACGTGAAATTCGTGCCTTTCCATGTATCGGGCGCCAAGGCCGGAAAAGCCGGCGCGCCGCAGGATTTCATCGAAGGCTTTGCCGGGCCCGACGCCTCGTACAAGAATGCCGACAAGGCGATGTACCGCCCGGTGGGCGCGGCGGTGGCAAAGGACGGTTCGCTTTATGTCATGGACGGGAACAAGGGCCGGATCTGGCGCATCACCTATTCCCGGTGAAGGTTCAGCGTGCCGTCGGGGTGAAGCAGGAACATCTTGCGCGCGCCCTGCCAGCATTCGATGGGCTTCCGGCCGATGATCTTCCTGGCATGGTTCAGCGCTTCGCCGTCGTCGGCGCATTCGTGGTTGCTGGCGGTCTCGATTTTGCCGTCGGCCTTCAGCACGTAGAACCGATAGGCGAGCATCGTTCACTCCCGAGCTGGTGCTCGTCACAAGAGGGAATGATACTCGGTTTGCGCGAACTTCGTCCTGCTCCAGTTTGGTACGTTCGCGCGCAAAAGAACATTGGCTTTAGTCAATATTATGAAAAAGGCCCGGAGCGCGCCGATCGGCCTCATGCCTTGCGGCCCCGGCGGTCGTGATTTGCGACTGGCATTCTTTTGAATTCGATGGAGAGTTTTTTCACGCCGGCCTCGATGTCCTGCGGATCGACGCCGCCATAGCCCAGGATCAATCCCTTGCGGCCACCCGGCCCCAGATAGCAGGTCGACAATGGTGTGACCGTGAGTCCGACTGCAGCGGCGCGCCGGCTGAGCTCGATATCGTCGATCCCGGGGGGAAGAAGAGCAACCAGATGCATTCCGGCGTCGGTGCCCGTGAGCTCAAGGTCTGCATCCCAAAATGATCGAATTGCCGAGATCAATTTCTGCTGGCGCGCCAGATATTGCATGCGCATCCGGCGAATATGGCGGCCGAAATGCCCCTCCCGGATAAAGTCGGCCAGAACGCTTTGGAGAAGGGGGGCGGGAAAAATGTCCATATTGTCCCTGGTTACGCAAAAGGCGCTGACCAAGGCATGGGGAATCACCAAGTAACCGATGCGCAATGCGGGAAAGAGAACCTTGCTGAAGGTCCCGACATAGATCACGCGGTCTTCCGAGCCCATCCCCTGAAGCGCGGCGACAGGACGACCGGCAAACCGGAATTCGCCGTTGTAATCGTCCTCGATGATCCAGGAATTGGTTCGGCCGGCCCAACTCAAGAGCTGCATGCGGCGCGCTGCGCTCATGGTCATACCCATCGGGAATTGATGGGAGGGCGTTATGTATGCCGCCCGCGCATGCCGACAGCGGCGTATTCCCGCCCGGACATCCAGTCCCTCGCCGTCGATTGGCACGGGAACAGGCTTTGCCTCCGCCATCTGGATTGCTCTTCGGGCCCGCGGGTAGCCCGGATTTTCCATCCAGACCGGATCGCCTTCATTGAGCAATGTCCGGGCGGCGATTTGCAGGCCGTGCTGGGACCCGGCGACGATCATGATCTGCGAAGCATCGCAGCGGACGGCACGCGCGGCGCCGAGATATTCCGCAATCACTTCGCGAAAGGATTGTAATCCCATGACGTCTCCATAACCCATCATCGTCGCCGACAAATGACGGGAATGGCGCGCAATCAGGGATGACCAGACGTCAAATGGGAATTCGCCAAGCGCGGGCTGACAAGCTCCGAATGCCGTGCCGGGCGGCGGCACGGGTTCGACCGACCTTGCCGCCATCGCCCGTTCCATGCGCCGCGCAAGCCTGGGAG
>DATKPL010000335.1:0-8196 GCA_035524155.1 Rhizomicrobium sp. | reverse complement strand
GTTCCGGAGCGGCCGCCGGAACCCCAGCCCGTGGAAGTGCCGCAGCCGGAAGTCCGGCCCGCCGAAGCCGCCGAGGATCGCAGCGCGCTCGCATTCCTCAAGGTCTTCCAGCACCGCAATTACCGGCTGTTCTTTTCCGGGCAGATCGTCTCGCTGATGGGAACCTGGATCACCAACGTCACCCAAGGCTGGCTGGTTTACAGCCTGTCGCATTCGCCGCTGCTGTTGGGCGTGACCTCGTTTGCCGGCTCGGTGCCGGTGTTCTTCTTTTCCGCGTTCGGCGGCGTCATCTCCGACCGGTTCGACCGGCGGCGCATGCTCTTGATCACCCAATCGGCGGCGTGCGTGGAATCGCTGGCGCTGGCGATCCTCACTTTGGGCCACTGGATCCGGGTGTGGGAAATCGTTTGCCTGGCGCTATTCCAGGGATTCATCAATGCCTTCGACGTCCCCACCCGCCAGGCCATGACGGTGGACATGGTGGGCAAGGACGATCTTCGCCACGCCATTTCGCTCAATTCCATGATGTTCAATCTGGCGCGGGTGATCGGGCCCAGTATCGCCGGCATCCTGATCGCGGTGGTGGGAGCGGGCATCTGTTTCTCGATCGACGCGGTGTCCTATGGCGCGGTGATCGTGAGCCTGGTGATGATGCATTTCGTGGCGCGCCCACCCCGCAAGCATGCCGCGCCGTTCCGCGCCGTCGGGGACGGATTTCTCTATATCTGGCATACGCGCGAATTGCGGGTGTCGCTGGTGCTGATCGCGTTCTGCTCGGCCTTCGGCGCGGCCTATCTGAGCCTTCTGCCCGCCTTTGCCCGCGATGTGCTGCATCAGGGGAGCGAGGGTTTGGGCTTTCTTTATACCGCGGTGGGCGCGGGAGCCTTCACGGGCGCCTATGCGCTGGCGCGCGTGCCCGACCGGCATCTGTTCGCCACCCCGGTGGTGGCGGCGCTTTGTTTCGGGATTTCGCTGATCCTGTTTTCCCAGTCGCACTGGTTCGGCCTGTCGCTGGCGCTGCTGCTGCCGGCGTCGTTCAGCCTGATGCTGCTGGGCGGTTCGACCAATTCCATCATCCAGTTGCTCTCGCGCGACGACATGCGGGGCAGGGTGGTGGCGTTCTATGCGATGGGCTTCCTGGGGATGATGCCCTGGGGAGCGCTGATCCTGGGCTGGGTGGCCGAGCATTTCGGCACCGGCCGCGCCGTGGCGATGGGCGGCACCATCTGCATCCTGGCGGCGCTGCTCGCCTGGTACGACCGGCGCGGCGAGGCGTGGAAATTGAAAGCGGCGGAATAGAGAAGCGGAAGAGGTTTCTGTCGTCTCGCCGCTTTGCGGCTCGCTTGCGCCAGCTTTTCTAAATTCGCTTCGCTCATCAAGAAAAGCTAGGTGTGCCCGGCACAAGTGAGGGCCGACGTCGTCGGCCTATTGCCCGGTACCCAGCGAAGCGCGCGAGAGCGCGTTCGCCACTAAAAATCTGGGAAGCGCCCACAAATGTGTTGGAAAGGTGGGGAGCTTCTGTTGCCCGGCGCTCCCCGGGCCGCGCTTACCTAATCAATTAGGCAGCGAGTACCATTTCGTTATCGTTGGCACTTGTACGATTAGCCCGATAACGGCGGAACCATACCGAGCGAAAGGACAGCCTTTACACGTCCGTCGATCCTGTTTCGCCCCCACAGAAACCCGCCTGAACGGGCTTGTGGTGGAGGCGCCGGGTACCGCCCCCGGGTCCGGGCCGCTTATTACGAAGCCGTTTATCGCCATAGCCGGTTGCCCGGCCTTCCCTATATAAGGTGCGGCGGTTAATTTTTGAAGCCGAGCTTTGACTCGCCGGAACTCTCTGGAATGCGGCAATATCTTGATTTGATGGACAAAACCCTGCGGCACGGCGTGGAAAAACACGACCGCACCGGCACCGGCACGCGCTCCATTTTCGGCCATCAGATGCGCTTCGATTTGTCTGCCGGATTTCCCCTGGTCACCACCAAGAAATTGCACCTCAAATCCATCATCTATGAGCTGCTGTGGTTCCTGCGGGGCGAAACCAACGTCCATTGGCTCCAGGAGCATGGCGTCACCATCTGGGACGAATGGGCCGACGCCAATGGCGAGTTGGGACCGGTCTATGGCTATCAGTGGCGCAGTTGGCCGACCCAGGGCGACGGCACCATCGACCAGATCGCCCATCTGATCCGCGACATCAAGGCCAATCCCGATTCACGCCGGCTGATCGTCACCGCGTGGAATCCAGCGGATGTGCCCAAGATGGCGCTGCCGCCCTGCCACTGCCTGTTTCAGTTCTATGTGGCGGACGGGAAATTGTCCTGTCAGCTCTATCAGCGCTCGGCGGATATTTTCTTAGGCGTGCCGTTCAATATCGCCTCCTACGCGCTGCTTACCTTGATGGTGGCGCAGGTGACGGGCTTCAGGCCCGGCGAGTTCGTCCATAGCCTGGGCGACGCGCATCTTTATCTGAATCACATTGCCCAGGCCGAAGAGCAATTGTCGCGCAAGCCTTATCCGCTTCCGACGATGACGTTGAATCCGGCGGTGAAGGATATCTTCGATTTCCAATATAAAGATTTCACCCTTGAGAATTACCAGGCGCATCCCGGTATCAAGGCGGCGATTGCCGTTTAGGCTCTCTCAATGCCCTGCCGCTTCACTACTTGAGAGCGGGAAGCTTTTCCAGGATCGCGGCGGAGGCATAGAGGTCTTGTCCCGCATTGCCCACCGATTTATAGACGGTGCGGCCCTTGGGACGCTCTGGCAGCGGCTTTGCCAGCAACTCGCCGATGGCGCGGACGCGCTTCATGACTTCATCGAGATTTCCGAACGCGGCCAGCAGATCGCCCGCTTCCCGTGCCACCGGCACCACGCTGTCCACGAAGATCGTGGCTTCGCGCAGCAGCTGCGCCGGCAATTCCTTCATTTCGGGGCGATAGGCCCCCACACCGTTGATATGCGCCTGGGGATGAATGTCGCCGCTTTCGAACAAGACTTCGGTGGCGTTGGTGGCGGTGCAGACGATCATCGCCTCGCGCAAAAAGCCCCTGTCCGGTCCGATGATGGCGGAGACGCCCAGCCGCTCGGTCAAATCCGCGGCGAGCTTGGCGGCCCGCCCGCGATTGCGTCCCTGTATCATCACGCGCCGGATCGGCCTGACCGCCAGCATGGCCTCGGCGTGATGCGCGGCCTGGGGACCGCTGCCGAACAGCGCCAGGGTATCGGCCCCGGAATGGGCCAGAAGGTCGGTGGCGACCGCACTGCAGGCAGCCGTGCGGAGCAGGGTGACATTCTCGGCCGGCAGGCGCGCCACCGCCGCGCCGGTCTCGCCATCCAGCAAGGTCAATTCGCCCATCACGCCGGGCAGCCCGAACGCGCGGTTGGAATCCACCAAAGTGAGGAATTTGAAGATCGCCCGTTTCAGCGATTGCGAACGCGCCGGCATCGCCAGGATGCCGAAATTGTCCTTCAGTCCCCAAAAAGCCCGCAACGGCACTTCGATGTCGCCCTGCACCTCCGCCTGCAATGCTTCGCGCATCGCCGGAATCAGCGTGGCGACATCGATATGGCGTTCGATCTCCTCGGGCGAAACTTCGCGCAATGTCATCACCAGCCGGCGGCGATGCCATCCTTGCGGTGGTCGGTGCCGGCGCGATAGGTGCCGTTGACGGGCTGTTGCGAATCCTTGCGTCCGTCGGGCACCGGTTCTTTCGGATCGGGGGTGAACAGCAGGGCCTCGTACCCGCCCATGCCGGCGCCATTGGCCGACACGACTTTGTGGCCCATCGCCTGAAGCTGCGCCCCTACCAGCTTGTAGGCTTCGCTTTCCAGGGTCACCACATCGGTCACCTGGTTGTGATGAAACCGCGCCATGTCGGATGCCGCCTGCACATTGGCGCCCAGATCCACCATGTTCACCATCACCTGCGCATGGCCCTGGGACTGCATGTCGCCACCCATCAGTTGCAGCGCCATCAGCTGCCCATCCGTGCGCCCGCCTTGCAGGACAAAGGCCGCCGCCAGCGTGTTGTAGGGCCGCTTATGCGGGGCGATCACATTGGGGCTGTTGGGATCAAGCGTGAACAATCCACCGCGATTGTGCAGGACAAAACCATAGCCCGGCACGGTGATGCCCGAACCGAAATTGGCGTAGTTGGAATTCACCCACGACACCATATTGCCCCAGCGGTCGGCGGTGCTGAGCACGATCGTGTCGCCGCCGGTGGGCACAGTCGGGCCCGGTGCCGGCATCGCCTTGTCCGGGCTGATCTTGCTGCACAGCTCCTGGGCGTGGGCCGCCGAGGTCAAGGCCGCGACCTTGGCGCTCATGCCTGGGTTCATGTCGGGATCGCCATTGACGCGATTGAGATCGGCATAGGCCAAAGTCTTGGCCTCGATCAGCATATGCCAGTAGCGCACGTCCCTTGGCCCCAGCGAGGCCAGCGTCTGGCCCGGATAAACCTTGCCGGTGCAGTTTGCCAGGATCGCCAGCATCTCATTGGCGGCAAAGCCCTGCGACGGCGGCGGCAATTCCGCCAAGGTGTAGCCGTGATAATCGCTCATCACCGGCTCCTGCCATTCGCCCTTGTAGTTGGCGAGATCTTCCATGGTCATGGTGCCGCCCAGCGAGCGCACCTTGTTGACCAGCGCCTGGGCGACGGGACCCTTGTAGAAGCCGTCGCGGCCTTTCTCTTCCAGGATGCGGAAGGTCTTGGCGAGATCGGGATTCTTGTAGATCTGGCCCGCCACCGGCTGCTTGCCGTCGATGTACCAGGTCTTGACCGAATCCGGATCGAGCTCGCTGCAGCAATTCTCCAGCTGGCTGCGATTGGCGTTCACCGCCTTGGGCAGGTGCCAGTCATAGGCGATGCGCTCGGAGACGGGAAAGCCCTGCTCGGCATAACGCGCGGCGGGCTCCAGCACCTGCTTGAAGGTCATGGTGCCGTATTTGTCCAGCACTTCGCCCCAACCCCAGGCCGCACCCGGCACGGTCACCGAGAGAACACCGCGCGCCATGCCGGAGCCGGGACCGATATTCTGGGGATTCCATTTGTAGCCATGCGCATTCATGAAGGCCAAAGTCTGGCCCGACGCCGCCATGCCGCTGGCGTTGATCACATGCAGCTTGTGATCCTTGGCGGTGTAGATGATGGCGAACATGTCACCCGCCAGGCCCACATTCATGGGCTCGACCAGGTTGAGGACCGCGGCGGTGGCGACCGCGGCATCAACGGCGTTGCCGCCCCGGCGCAAGATCTCAAGTCCGGTCTGGGCCGCCAGCGGCTGGCTGGTGGTGACCATGCCGTTCCTCGCCATCACTTCGGCGCGGCCTTGGGCCAGCCATCCTTCGGCGCGATCGCCGCGCACCGCCGTGCAGAATGGAGGAGGGTTGTCCTTGTTGTTGCAACTCTCCGAGGCGAGCGGCGCGGCGCGTCCCTCCGGCGCAGCCAGAACCGCGACCGAACCCAGCGCCAGCACAACCAGCGCGCGCGAAACGCCACGCCCAAGCGAATGTATCATGAAAGCCTCCCCAGACCTTTAGGAGATTCAGACGGACATCGCTTTTCCGTCCTCATCCCGCCCTATGATTTTTCCCGATGCTAAGCGGCCCGGCCAGTCACGTCCAGCAGACTTGGCATCGACAGGAAGGCACAGTTTGGCTACCGTCAAAGTATGAAATACGGGCCCGACATCTCCATCGTTGCCCAGCTTTTGGGCGATCCGGCCCGCGCCAACATGGTGATGGCGCTGATGTCGGGCCAGGCGCTGTCGGCGGCGGAGCTGGCGCATGAGGCGGGCGTGACGCCGCCCACCGCCACCGGCCATTTGAACAAGCTGGTTTCGCTGGGCCTGCTCAGGGGCGAGAAACAGGGTCGGCACCGTTTCTTTCAGCTTTGCGATCCCGATGTGGGAGAGGCGGTGGAGGCCTTGATCGCGGTGGCGACCCGCGCCGGTCATCTGCGCACCCGTTTGGGGCCCAAGGACGAGGCGATGCGCCATGCCCGATCCTGTTACGATCATCTGGGCGGGCGCCTGGCGGTGGATCTCACCGGGCGTTGGCTGGCGGCGGGAATGCTGGCCTGGCGCGGCGGGGTGCTCCAACTCACCCGCAAGGGCCGCGAATTCCTGTCGGGCCGCGGCATCGAATTCACCAAACTGGATGCACAGAAGCGGGCTCTCTGCCGCAGCTGCATCGACTGGAGCGAGCGGCGGCCGCATCTGGGCGGATCCTTGGGCGCGGCGATCCTGGCGTATGCGATGGCGGAAGGCTGGGCCGTGCGCGGCCAGGGCCAGCGCCTGGTCTCCTTCAGCCGGCGGGGCGAAGAGAATTTCGTGCGCTGGTACTCGCCTGCGGCGACGTGAGGTTCATCCCTTCGCGGCCGCCAGCCGCGATCCCGTTCGTCCCAGGATCAGCACGATGCTGACGGTGAGGATGGGGCCGATGGCCAATGCCGCCATTCCTGCGGCGAACCCCCCGGTCATCTCGCGCATCTGGCCCAGCACATAGGGCCCGACAAAACCGCCACCGCCGGTGCCGATGGAATTGACCAGGGCGATGCCGCTGGCCGCCGCTGCTCCGCCCAGGAAGGTGGAAGGCAGCACCCAGAAAGGCCCCTGCAGCGACAAGGCGCCCACCTGCACCAACGACAGCGCCAGAAAGATCACCAGATTGGCGTGGCTGAGGCTGGCCACGATCAGGCCCGCCAGCATCAGCATGCCCGGCAGCGCCACATGCCAGATGCGCTCGCCGGTCTTGTCGCTGTGGCGGCCCCACCAGATCATGGCGATGGCGGCGACAATATAAGGCAGCGCCACCACAAAGCCGTTGGCCAAATCGGACACGCCCATGCCCTTGACGATCTGTGGCAGCCACAGGCCCACGCCGTAAAGCCCGGCCGAATAGCCGAAATAGACGATGCCCAGGCCCAGCACCTTGATGTCCGTCAGCGCAGCCCAGAAATCGCGATGCTGTGACGTGTCTTCGGCGGAAAGTTCCCGGGCGATGACGGCGCGCTCGTCCTGGCTCAGCCATGCCGCCTTGCCGGGTCCATCGGGCAGGAACATCAGCACGGCGAAAGCGAGAAGGATGGCCGGCGCGCCCTCGATCAGGAACAGCCATTGCCAGCCCGCCAGACCGTGATAGCCGTTCATTCCCAGGATGAGGCTGGAAAGCGGGCCGCCCACGATGCTGGCGGCCGGGACCGCCGCCATGAAGATCGCCACCAAACGCCCGCGAGAAGCCCGCGTGAACCAATAGGTGAGATAAAGGATCATGCCGGGATAAAAGCCGGCCTCGACCAGCCCCAGCAGAACGCGCACGGCGTAGAAGCTGTGGGCGCTTCTCACGAACCCGTTCGAGGCCGAAAGCACGCCCCAGAGAAGCAGGATCAGGAAGATCCAGCGCCGCGCGCCCACCCGCTCCAGGATCGCGTTGGAGGGAATCTGGAACAGTGCATAGCCCAGGAAAAAGACTCCGGAACCGAAGCCATAGACGGCCGGGCTGAAGCCCAGATCGCGATTCATGGTGAGCGCGGCAAAGCCCACATTCACCCGGTCCATGATGTTCACGAAATAGAGGAGCGTGATCAGCGGCACCAGCCGCCATGCGCATTTGGCGAAGACCTGCTCCGGTGAAATCATTCCGTGTACCCCCCATTTCGCGCCGCGCGCAGCGCAGATTAGACGGGAGTTCCCGCCGGGAGTATCGAAAAGACAGGGAAAAGCTGGAAAAATAAGGCCCGCAGCCATTATCTCGCATGCGCGAGAAACGCCTGTCGGCCGCGGGCATCTGCGCATGGCGCTTTGTTGCGTGTTTTTCCGTCATCACGAATCGCGACCGCATGCAATTTGCGCCCTTTTGCCGGGTTTCGCCGCGTATATCCGCGATCACGTCGGCATGGATTCATTTTTGGGAAAGAAGATGGAACTAGGATGGAAGAACGCCGAGCGGATGCTCGAAATATTCCGTTGCGTATTTTTTACGAAGAGAAGGTCGATTCTCCTGGTGCAAATCTGATCGAACTGAGGCAAAAAAAGGTCGGCGAGAAGGTTTGATCATGGCTGAAGGCGCTGTCGTTACCGTCGGGTATCTTTTCAACGCCGTCACCAAAAGTTCCGCGCTGTCGCGCCGCTTTCGATTGCTCGCCGCCCGCTTTGGCAAGGTTCCCTCCCGCTATGCCTCTCTGCACG
>DATKPL010000334.1:0-2135 GCA_035524155.1 Rhizomicrobium sp. | reverse complement strand
TGGCGTGATTATGAAATCGCAACGGTTTGCGATTTCATAATCACTCCTCGCCAAATTTCGCCTCTATCAACGCCAGCATGGCCGTCATGGCTTCATCCTGGTCGGGGCCAACTGCTTCGACGCCGATCTCGCTGCCCAGGCTCGCCGCCAGCATCATCAGCCCCATGATGGAGCGGGCATTCACCCTTGTGCCGTCCTTGATGATGGTGATCTCCGACTGGAACCGCGCTGCCGCCTCGACCACCTTGGCGGAAGCGCGGGCGTGCAAGCCCCGTTTGTTGGTTATCCTTGCCGTGGCCTTCAGCTTCTCGCTCAAGCGGGCGCGCCCAGGTCGGCCGAACCGGCGCGCATATATTTGCGGCCCGCCTCGATCGCTTCTTTCACGGCCTGCTCCAGCGGCATGCGCCCGCGAATATCGATCAGCTTGATCAGGCTGGGCAGGTTCACGCCCGCCATCACTTCGATCTTGGTGCGGTCGAGCAAAGTGAGCGCCAGGTTGCAGGGCGTGCCGCCGAACATGTCGGTGGCGATGACAACGCCCGAGCCCGTGTCCACCGCCTTGGCGGCGGCGGCGATCTCGCGCTGGCGGCGCTCGATATCGTCCTCGGGCCCGATGCAGACGGCGCGCAAATGGGTCTGCGGTCCCACCATATGCTCCATCGCCGAAATGAATTCCTGGGCGAGGCGGCCGTGGGTGACGAGAACTAATCCAAGCATGAACTGAACCGGTCCGTTTTGAGGAGGGGGAAAATAGGCCGGAACGCATCCAGCGCAAGGCTTATTTGGGCTTATGCCCCGGGGCGTTAAAATCCTCCCGGATCAAGCCCTTGGCAAAGGCGTGGAGCGCCAGCCGAACCCGGGCCGGTGCTGACGCCGTCCGCCCATCCAGCACGATCAGGGGCACGGCTTTGGCTCTGGCCAGCCCGGGGGGCGGCTCGAAAAAAGCCGGTTTCGGCAGGCGTTCCGGCGCACCCAGCCGGACCACCATCGCCATTGTGGCGCTTTTGGCAAAAGGTTGGGCGACGACCCCCAGCCCGCGCACCTCCATCAGGCCGGCGATGCTTTGGGGTGCGCGCGCCATGAGCCGGCCGTTGGTCACATAAAGCTCGGTGCGGTCGTCGGCCACCAGCTTGGCGCCATCATCCATCAACCGCAGCAACAGGTCGGATTTGCCCGCGCCGCTTTCGCCCAGGATCAGCACGCCCTGACGGCCGATCATCGCGCAACTGGCGTGGATATTGGCCACTTTCACGCTTCGCCACCCACCACCGGCAATTCGACGACAAAGCGCGCGCCGCCGCTGGCCTTGCCCGGCGCCATCGAAGGCCGGTTCTCGGCCCAGATGCGGCCGCCGGCATTCTGGGTGATCTGGCGGGCGATGGAGAGGCCGAGGCCCGAATTCTTGCCGAAATTCTCGCCCGGCCGCTCGGTATAGAAACGCTCGAAGATGGATTCCAGATTGTCAGAAGGAATGCCGGGCCCTTCATCCTCGACCGTGATGCGGGCAAAGGCATGATGCTTGCGCGCGGCGATGGCGAT
Organism: Rhizomicrobium sp.; assembly: GCA_035524155.1. Classification (GTDB taxonomy): domain Bacteria; phylum Pseudomonadota; class Alphaproteobacteria; order Micropepsales; family Micropepsaceae; genus Rhizomicrobium. The sequence goes on along the minus strand of DATKPL010000334.1, from coordinate 596 downwards.
GGTGCTGCCGTCGGGCGCGAACGAGATGGCATTGTCGATCAAGTTGCGGAACACCTGGCCCAGCCGCTCGTCATGGCCCATCACGCGGGTGCCGGCGGGCAGATTATCCTCGAGCGTCACGGCGACCTTCTTGTCCCGGTCGGTGACGTCATAGATCTCCACGATGGTTTTCAGCAGATGCGACAGGTCGATTTCGGTGCGCATCTCGCGCGACAATTCCGCGTCCAGCCGCGAGGCGTCGGAAATATCGGTGATCAGGCGGTTGATGCGCTTCACGTCGGCCCTGACCAGCGCCATCAGTTTCTGGCGGGTGGCGTCGTCGGGCGCGCGCACCAGCATCTCCATCGCCGAGGCCAGTGAGGTGAGCGGGTTCTTCAATTCATGCGCCACATCGGCGGCGAAACGCTCGATGGCGCCGATGCGGGCATAGAGCGCCGCCGTCATTTCTTTCAAGCTGTCGGCCAGGTCGCCGATCTCGTCATTGCGGCCTGGAAGACCGGGGATGGCGTCGCGCCCTGCGGCGCGGCCTTGGCGCACCATGTCCGCCGCCGCGGCCAGCCGCCGCACCGGCTCGGCAATGGTGCCCGCGAGATAAA
>DATKPL010000333.1:0-10782 GCA_035524155.1 Rhizomicrobium sp. | reverse complement strand
TGTTTGTCATCCCCCACGACATGGGCGTCGGTCAGAATGTAGCCATCCGATGACACAAGCACGCCAGATCCGCTACCCAAGTCGTTCATGATCGTCACCACATCCTCTACCGCGTCGGCGATCTTGCGAGATGCAGCCTTGTCACTGCCGGAAAGAACGATCTTGCTCTGCTGGCCAGGTGCTTGGAGCCCGCCAGCGAACTCCTTGGGCGCCGTCAGCGCCGCGCGGAAATCGGCGTTGGACGCCAGTTGGCGCACATTGTCAGCGAAAACCGCAGCAAACAATTGCTGCACGCCCCCCGGAACGGCGTGATCAATCTGAGATGTGCCGCTGGTATGGATACGTGCAACGACCTGCTTTTGGAGGCGTGAGTAAATCTGCCAATCCACGACCATGGTGCCGCTGCCCCTGGCATCACCCGGATCATGCTTCACGAAAAGCGAGCTACCGGGGCTGACGCAACCTTCGATATATTCGCTGGTGACCACGGCCGCCGCCTCATAATCCGCAGCGCCGGTTGCTTCGGAATCAAACAGATTGTCTGCAGGGGTGACGACCCTATATCCCGCGCGTTCCAACTCAGCTTTAAAGGGTGCGACATAGGGAGAAATGTTTTGCGCAACTTCTCCCCCTGGCCAAGTTTGCTTGCTTGGATTGCCAAGGCAAAACGAATTGCCGACCCGCAACGACAGATAAGTCGTGCCAATCGGAAGATTCGCTATCACCTTCACCAGTTTCACGGAGTTTTGCGCTGAAGCCGCGGGCGTCTCTTGCGAGTCTTGCGCGAATGCGGCCCCGCCGGCCAGCAACCAAGCCAGCGCACCGCTCATCAACAATCTGGTCATCACGCCCCCGCGCGAGTTCTTCCTTTGTTCCAATGGATAGCGCGGCGAGAGCGCTCTTGGCAACCGGAACCTATCTCAAAAATGGCGGTATCCCGGTCGGGGGACGGCGACCGGCTTGCCGTCTACCGCAACGGCGACACCCTCGCCTGCCTGGACCAGGCCGATACGGGTGAAAGGGCCGTGCAAACCCGGCTGGCCGGTAAAGGCAATCTGATAGTCATCACCAGCGGTTGTAGCCCGGACGATGGCACCCACCCCGTCGCCCCAAAAGGCGCGCAGGGCATCGGAACGGGGAACGGCTTCGCCGTCAAGCGCGATCCTGACCTTTGAAGCCTCGGCTATATGTCCAAGGTCGGCGATGAGGCCGTCGGAAACATCGATGGCGGCGCTGGCCAGTTCGCCGAGATGTTGCGCGCCAAATGCAACCGGCGGTTCAGGCACCTGGTAGCGCCCTGTCAGATAATCGCGCGCCGCGTCGTCCAGCCGGTGCTGTTCGCGCTTGAAGATGGCAAGCCCGCCCGCGCTGTCGCCGATGGTGCCGGTGACATAGACGGCATCGCCCACCTTGGCGCCGTTGCGCTTGACCATCCGGCCCTGCGGCACAAAACCAAAGGCGGTGGCGGAAATGCTCAAAGCCCCTTCGGTGGCGGAGGTATCGCCGCCCAACAGCGAGATGCCGAATTGCTGCTGATCCTGGGCCAGGCCCTGGGCGAACGCGGCAAGCCAGTCTTCGTGCATCGATCGCGGCAACGCCAGATTGAGCAGATAAAATTCCGGCTTCGCACCCTTGGCGGCAAGATCGGAGAGATTCACCCGCAAGGCCTTCTTCGCCACGGTTGTGGGCGGATCGTGCGGGAAGAAATCGGTATCGGCGGCGATCTGGTCGGTGGTGATCACAAGATCGAAGCCGGGGCGTGGCGGAATGAAAGCCGCATCGTCCTTCAATCCCAGCGCGCCCGCATCTTTCGCCAGCGGGGCGAAATAGCGGGCGATGAGGCCGAATTCATCCATTCTGGTCAGAAATCCAGTTCACCGTCCGGCACAGGCAAGCCAAACTCTTTCGCGCGCTTTATGCGCGCCATCCGGTCCAGCGCGGCGTTGACGAAGCCGGGCTCGTCGCCGGCGAAGAAATCATGGGCGATACCGACATATTCGTCGATCACCACTTTGGCGGGCACATCGCGGCGGGACACAAGCTCCAAAGCCGCGGCCCGCAAAATCGCGCGCAAGATCGAGTCCACCCGCGCCAAGGTCCATGTTTCGCTGAGGCAGCCGGCAATCGTTTTGTCGATTTCGACTTGATGTGCGGGAACGCCTTCCAGGATGCTCTTGAAGAAATCCTCGTCTGTGGCCGTCTCGCCGAAACGATGGGCGATGAATTCCTCAGCGATCTCTTCGGCGCCGCCCCCCGCCAATTCCATCTGGTATAGGGCTTGTACGGCAGCCAATCGCGCCGCGTGTCTGGCTTCGTTGTTATTGCTGTTCATGACCCAAAGAAATTTAGAAGCTTGGTCGAGACCCGCCTCCCCTTCGGCGCGAAGCGCCTGGAGGGGGAGGTGGCCGTAGCAGCGCTTGCAGGCGCGTAGGCGTGAGCGGAAGCGCCAAAAGCAAAGCTGCGGAGGCCGGAGGGGGTCATCTAATTATTCTTTGTCGCCTTCCAGTTCCCCGATGAGGTTTTCGAAGTCCCTGGTCTCGCGGAAATTGCGGTAGACCGAGGCGAAGCGGACATAGGCGACCTTGTCGAGGCTCGCCAGCGCCTGCATCACCAACTCGCCGATCATGTTGGCGGGGATTTCGTTTTCCCCCATGGATTCCAGGCGGCGCACGATGCCGGTGATCATGCGGTCCACCCGCTCGCGCTCGACCGGGCGCTTGCGCAGCGCGTGGTTGATCGAACGCTCCAGCTTGTCGCGGTCGAAGGCCTCGCGCCGGCCGTTCTTCTTCACCACGATCAATTCGCGCAGTTGGACGCGCTCGAAGGTGGTGAAGCGGCCGCCGCATTCCGGGCAATGACGCCGGCGGCGAATGGCGGAATTGTCCTCGGAAGGACGGCTGTCCTTCACCTGACTGTCGTCATGTCCGCAGAAAGGGCAGCGCATCCTTATCCCCTCAATAAATTGGGAAGCGGCGGCAGAGTTCGGCCACGCGCGTGCGCACGCTGGCTTCGACTGCAGGGTCGCCATCTTCATGGTTCTTGTTGGCCAGGCCTTCCACCACTTCCACGATCAGCTTGCCGATCTCGCGGAATTCGGCGGGACCGAAACCGCGCGTGGTGCCGGCGGGCGTGCCCAGCCGGATGCCGGAGGTAACGAACGGCTTTTCCGGATCGTAGGGAATGGCGTTCTTGTTGGTAGTGATGAAGGCGCGGTCCAACGCTTTTTCCGCCGCCTTGCCGGTGGCCTTTTTGGGCCTCAAATCCACCAGCATCAGGTGATTGTCGGTGCCGCCAGACACGATATCGAGGCCCTGCTCTTTCAGGGTCTCGGCCAGGGCGCGCGCATTTTCGACAATATTCTTCGCATAGATCTTGAAGCCGGGCTGCAGCGCCTCGTGGAACGCCACCGCCTTGGCGGCGATCACATGCATCAAGGGACCGCCCTGCAGGCCGGGGAAGATCGCCGAATTCATTTTCTTCGCGATCGCTTCGTCATTGGTGAGGATCAGGCCGCCGCGCGGACCGCGCAGGGATTTGTGCGTCGTGGACGTCACGACATGGGCATGCGGCAAGGGCGATGGATGGGCCCCGCCCGCCACCAGGCCCGCGAAATGCGCCATATCGACCATCAGATAGGCGCCCACCTCGTCGGCGATCTCGCGGAAGCGCTTGAAGTCCCAGATGCGCGAATAGGCCGTGCCGCCGGCGATGATCAGCTTGGGCTTGTGCTCACGCGCGCTTTTGGCGATCTCGTCCATGTCGAGCAGATGGTCGTCGCGCCTCACGCCATAAGGGACCGGCTTGAACCATTTGCCGCTCATGTTGACCGGCGAGCCATGGGTGAGATGGCCCCCCGCTGCCAGATCCAGCCCCATGAAGGTGTCGCCGGGGCTGAGCAGCGCCAGGAACACGGCCTGGTTCATCTGGCTGCCGGAATTGGGCTGGACATTGGCGAAGCCGCAATTGAACAGCTTCTTGGCGCGCTCGATCGCAAGCGTCTCGATCACATCCACATACTCACAGCCGCCGTAATAGCGTTTGCCGGGATAGCCTTCGGCATATTTGTTGGTGAGGATGGATCCCTGCGCCTCCAGTACCGCCTTGGAGACGATGTTCTCGGATGCGATCAGCTCGATCTTCTCGCGCTGGCGCCCCAGTTCCTGGGCGATGACGCCTGCGATTTCCGGATCGGTCTCGGCCAGCCCACGGGTGAAAAAAGAAGAAATATCCGGAACGGAATGGGCCACAGCCGACATCGCCACCACCTTGTTCTTGAGGCCGGCCCGATCTAGTTGGGTCCGGCAGGGGTCGCGGATTTACCCTGCCCCAAGCACCAAATCTAGCGCGGCTTTGGCTCAAACCCGAATCTGGCGATGCCGTGGGAAAAAAGGCAGATTTCCGGGATTTTTGCCGCTTTGTACGGTAATGGCGTAGTAATATCCCGGTCTATATTTTATGATCAGAGTATAGGCGCCACGATTCCAGTAATGGCGCTCGGGATTATTGGACCATTGATGCGCGACGACAATCGCAGTGAAGAAGACATCCTCAAGCTGGTGACAGAGATCGTCACCGCCTATGTCAGCCGCAACACCGTCGCGGCGGAGGATCTGCCCAATGTAATCAAGAGCGTGCATGCCACCTTGGGCGGCATCCAGGGCGCGGAGCCGGGCACGGCCGCGCGCGCGCCGGCGGTGCCGGTGAAGAAATCGGTGACGCCAGATTACATCGTCTGTCTGGAAGACGGCAAGAAATTGAAAATGCTCAAGCGCTATCTGCGCGCCCAGTACGGACTGACGCCGGAAGCCTATCGCGCCAAATGGAATCTGCCTGCCGACTATCCCATGACCGCGCCCAATTACGCCGCGCGGCGCAGCGAATTCGCCAAGCAGATCGGACTGGGCCGCCCACGCAAGAAGCGCGACTAGTCGCTCGCGGCGTTCTTTTTCAGCACATATTCGAGCTTGCGGATCGCCGCCTGGCCCAGTGCTTCGCGCCCGGCATTGGCGGGCCCCACGATGCTGGCTTCGGTGCCCGTGATGGAATCGATCGCCGTCGCCTTGACGGTGTTTCCGTGCACCACGAATTCGACAAAAACTTCGCGCTTATCGTCGCTCAATCAAGTGCCGCATAGCCGGATGAAGATGCTGGCGGCAGCGTAGCAACCGTTCGCTTGAGTTGCACGCTCCCGCCGGTACGCGGGTGCTACCGGCTCCCGGCCGTCGCTCCTCACGCCGCCCGGGACAGTTTATGCGCGTCCCACACGATGTTGAGGGCCGCGATCAGTTCCTCGATCATGGCATCGCTATGGGCAGGCGACGGCGTGAGCCTGAGCCGCTCGGTGCCGCGCGGCACCGTGGGATAATTGATCGGCTGGACATAGATGCCATGGTCCCTGAGCAGGGTATCGGTGACCGATTTGCACAAGGCGGCATCGCCCACAAACACCGGAACAATATGGCTGGCGCTGTCCATCACCGGCAATCCGGCTTCGGTAAGGCGGCGTTTCAGGCGCTGGGCGCGGTCATGCATGCGCTCGCGCTCGGCATCGCTGGATTTCAGGTGGCGGATCGAAGCCAGGGTGGCCGCGGCCAAGGCCGGCGCCAGCGAAGTGGTGAAGATGAAGCCCGGCGCGAAGGAACGAATGCAATCCACGATCTCGGCGGACGTGGCGATATAGCCCCCCATCACCCCGAACGCCTTGGCCAAAGTGCCTTCCACGATGTCGATGCGGCCCATCGTGCCGTCACGCGCAGCCACGCCCGCGCCACGCGCGCCGTAAAGCCCCACGCCATGGACCTCGTCGATATAGGTGAGCGCGCCATATTTCTCGGCAAGGTCGCAGATCGCGCCCGTGGGCGCGAAATCGCCATCCATGGAATAAACGCCTTCGAAAGCGATCAGCTTGGGCGACGCGGGATTGGCAGCCTTCAGCAATTCCTCCAGATGCGCCATGTCGTTGTGGCGGAAGACATACTTGGCGGTCCCGCCATGGCGGATGCCTTCGATCATCGAGGCGTGATTGAATTCGTCGGAGAAGATGATCAGCCCCGGCAGGATCTTGGCCAGGGTCGCGAGCGTCGCATCGTTGGAGACGAAGCCGGACGTGAACAACAGGCCCGCTTCCTTGCCATGAAGGTCGGCCAGCTCTTTTTCCAGCTCCACGTGATAGTGCGACGTGCCGGAGATGTTGCGCGTGCCGCCCGAGCCCGCGCCCACCGCGTCGATCGCCTCATGCATGGCCGCCAGCACTTTGGGGTGTTGGCCCATGTTCAGATAATCGTTCGAGCACCAGACCGTGATGGGCCGGCTGCCGCCATTGGAACCCGGCGCGTTGTGAAAGAACTCAGCTTTCGGATAGTCGCCGCGCTGGCGCATGATGTCGGCGAAGACGCGGTAACGGCCCTCGCGCCGGAGCGCACCCAAGGCATCCTTGAAACTCGTTTGATATGGAAATGCCATGACGGAATGCCTTTTTAACGCTCTACCGTACGCACTTTAAAAGATACCCCAGATGAAGTGTTTGATTCTACGCAATTTGTCACATCGACGGGTCCGGAACAGATAAGGAGCGCGCATTATTGCGAGTCATTCTTAACTTGCCATCGCCACCGCTGCGTTCACGGTCATGGCAATGAAGACGGTATTGAAGAAAAAAGACACCAGGCCATGCCAAAGCACGGCGCGGCGCATCACCGTGGTCTTCACCTGCACGTCCGAGACCTGGCAGGTCATGCCTATGACGAACGAGAAATAGAGAAAATCCCAGGGACAAGGTTCTTGCCGTCCGGGGAATTCCAGGTCGCGATCGTCGTCTGGGGTGTCGGGGTCGTCGAAATAATGCAGGTCCGCATAATGGAAGGCCATCGTGGTGTGGAGCACGAACCAGCCCAGGGGGGCGCCGATCCCCGCCAATATCAGCGGCACCCACTGGATACCGTGCTTCTTGCCCAGCGCCTCGAACACGGCGGTAAAGAAGAACAGCATGGTGGCAAGGATGATCAGGATCACCACCCCGATCCCCTCATCGGCACTGCGGCCCCGCTGCCGCAACTCCCCCGCCGAAAGATTGGCGATCATCGCCATGATCAGGGTAAGGAAGGCGAGGTAGAAAATGTCTCCGCCCAGCAGAAAGGGCGCGGAGAATCCCAGCGCTTCGCTGACAAGTACGGCGGCGATCCCGCAGATCAGCGCGGCAAAGAAACGGGCATGGCGGCGGAACGCCGTCAACAAGCGGCTGGACATGGCCGGGCGAGATTAACTGAGTCGAGAAGGGTCCGTTAGAGACGGAAGCGGACCTGATCGATCCAGAAGCGTTCCAGGCGCTTGAGCGTGACGTTCATCGTCTCCAGCTCCGGCTGGCCGACATTGCCCACCGCTTCCAGAGAACCCAGATGGCGATCGAACAGATCGGCCACCATGACCTTCACCTGCTCGCCTTTTTCGGTGAGGCGCACCAGCACCGAGCGGCGATCGGCTTCGGACCGCTCATGATGGATATAACCGGTTTCCACCAGCTTCTTGAGATTGTAGGACACGTTGGAGCCCAGATAATGGCCGCGGGTGCGCAGTTCGCCCGCGGTCAGTTCCTGATCGCCCACATTGAACAGCAGTAGCGCCTGAACGGAGTTGATTTCGCGCTCGTCGCGGCGGTCCAGCTCGTCCTTGATCACGTCCAGCAGCTGGCGATGCAGCCGCTCGACCAGGTTGAGCGTCTCCAGATAATGCTTGCGCAGGGACGCGACGCCGTCCAGCGCCGTCGCATTCTTCGGTTTGACTATGGCTGTCGCTGTCATGTCTTCACCCCTCCGCATGCGCGGAGCCCACCTGTTTTGATTGAGGCCAAGAGTAGGGCGAAGTGATTAAAGGCTCGTAAAATCCGAAAGCCGCGGCGCAGAACCTGCTTGCGCGCGCAGGCATGGGAAAAAAAGTGTGAACTCAGTTTTGCGCATTGTCGGCAAAGCTCAATTCACGCGGCCCCAAAGGCGCGAAATAGCCCGCGATTTCATGGTCCGTGATCGCGGCCAGCGCCGCGGGCTCCCAGCGCGGCCGGCCGTCCTTGTCCCGCAACAGGGCGCGCACCCCTTCGCGAAAATCATGTCCCATCACGACACGGCTGCCCACACGATATTCCATTTTGAGACATTCGTTCCGCGAAAGATCTTTCCCTCGCCGTACCAGCGCGAAAGCCAGTTTGAGCGAGGTGGGCGAACGGCTTCGGATCAGCCGCGCCGTTTCCGCCGCGAAATCGGTGCCGTCACGATCAAGCCGCTCCAGCACGCCTTCAACCGATCCCGCGGCGAAGATACGATCGATCATCGAGCGTTGTTCGGCCATCGCCGACGGCGGCGCGGACCGCGCAAAAGCGGCAACGACATGCTCCGGCGCTTCGCCGGCGGCGAGGCGCGCGATCAGTGTCTCATGGTCCGACATGGCGACGCTGTGGGTCATCAGGCCCAGCGCCAGCGCATCGCCCAGGCCGATACGCGTGCCGGTGAGCCCCAGGTACATGCCGGTTTCGCCGGGACAGCGGGAAAGGAAATAGCTCGCGCCGATATCCGGGATGAAGCCGATCCCGGTTTCCGGCATGGCGAACACGACATCCTCGTCGGCGAGCCGGTAGGAGCCATGCACCGAAACGCCCGCGCCTCCGCCCATCACTACGCCATGGGTGAGTGCGACATAGGGTTTGGGGAAAGCACCGATCAAGCCGTTCAAGCGATATTCGTCGCGCAGGAAATTGGCGGCGGCCGGCGTCTTGTCGATGCTGCTGTCGGCCATGGCGCGGATGTCGCCGCCGGCGCAAAAAGCGCGCGGACCCGCGCCCCTGATCGCAACCACGCGGATCGCGGGCTCCCCTCTCCACTCCAGCAGCGTTTTGTGCATGCCGATGCACATGCCGTGGGTGAGCGCGTTGAGGGCTTTGGGGCGATTGAGGGTGATGAGACCCAACGCCCCCCTTGTTTCGAACAGGATATGGGGCTCAGGCTCTTGCATGGCGGCAGATTACCTGCGGATTTCAGGGTGACAAGACGCGGACTTGCAGGCGGCACCACGAATTGGCAAGACAATGCCATGAGCGCTTATCCGGCCACGCGCCTTCGCCGCCTTCGCCGCCACGATTGGACTCGCCGCCTCGTGGCCGAGAATACCCTCACCGCTTCGGATCTGATCTGGCCGATCTTCGTGATCGACGGCGAGAACAAGCGCGAAGCCGTGGCGTCCATGCCTGGTGTCGAACGCCTCACGGTGGACCATGCGGTTCAGGCGGCGAAGGAAGCCGCAAGCCTGGGCATTCCCGTGATTGCGCTGTTTCCCTCCACCGACCCGCGCCTCAAAAGCGATGACGGGCGCGAGGCGGTCAACGCCGATAATCTCGTTTGTCGCTCAGTCCGTGCGATCAAGAAGGCGGTGCCGGACATCGGCATCCTCTGCGATGTGGCGCTCGATCCCTATACCAGCCACGGCCACGACGGACTGATCCGCGACGGCGATGTGCATAACGACTCCACCATCGAGGTTTTGGTGCGCCAGGCCGTGGTGCAGACCGAAGCCGGCGCCGACATCATCGCGCCCTCCGACATGATGGACGGCCGGGTGGGTGCGATCCGCGCGGCGTTGGAAAAACACGGCCATCACAACACCCTGATCATGGCCTATGCCGCAAAATATGCCTCGGCCTTCTATGGTCCGTTCCGCGACGCGGTGGGCTCGTCACAGGTGAAAAGCACGGGCCTGAAAGCCGGCGACAAGCGCAGCTACCAGATGGACCCCGCCAATGGCGATGAAGCCATCCGGGAGGTGGCGCTGGACCTGGAAGAAGGCGCCGACATGGTGATGGTCAAGCCCGGCATGCCCTATCTCGACCTGGTGCGGCGCGTGAAAGAAAGTTTCGGCGTTCCCACTTTCGCCTATCAGGTGTCGGGCGAATATTCGATGCTCTCAGCCGCCTTCGAGAAAGGCTGGCTGGACCGCGACCGCGCGGTGATCGAAACCCTCACCGGATTCAAGCGCGCCGGCGCCAGCGGTGTGCTGACGTACTTCGCGATTGAAGCAGCGAGGCTTTTGAAGTGATTTTGCCCCATCTGTCCGCCAACGCGGGCAAGCCCGCAGGCGGACCTCTTTCCCCGCCAGCGGGCAACGCCCGCGCGGGGGAAGAAAGTCTCGACCAAGACGCTCTTCCCTAATCCCGCTTTGTTGAGAACAAGCTGCGCAGCAAAATCTCTGCGCGGCTGGGGAGCACGTGAAGCCCGGAACGGCGCTGGCCCAGATCGACCACATTCTCCAGGACCAGCATGGCCAAGCCATGCACCGCCGACCACACCGCCAGGCCCAGCGCGGAATCGTGCAGCGCCGAGCCGATCTCATCGCCGATCGCATCCGCCGCCTGCCCCAGTGCCGGGAATTTGTCGCGATTGGGAAGCTGCGAGCCGAACATCAGCCGCGCCACGGCCGGCCGCTTGGCGACAAAGCGCATATAGGCGGCGCCGATATTGGCGACCCGGTCGGATTCCGGGCCCGAGACCTTGGCGGCTTCGACGATATATTGGCGCAGCTCCTGGAAGCCTTCGATACTCAGCTCGACCAGCAGCGCTTCGTGATTGGGGAAATGGCGATACGGCGCGGCATGGCTGACGCCGGCTTTTCGCGCCACCGCGCGCAACGTCAGCGCGGACAGCGAACTCTCTTCCAGGATGGCGCGGGCGGCATCGAGCAGGCCGTTGCGCAGATCGCCATGATGGTAGGGGCGCTCGGCTTCCGAGGATTTCCCGGCCGCTTTGG
>DATKPL010000332.1:0-9822 GCA_035524155.1 Rhizomicrobium sp. | reverse complement strand
GGCCTTGAGAGTTGCGTCCCACTGCGCGGCGTGTTTGGCGTTCTTCCAGGCTCTCTTGTGGGAGGCCAGGTAGCGCTGCGCGCAATACTCAAAGGTGAAAGCCTTCGCGCGTTCTGCGATGGCCTCGGCCTTCTTCGCGCGCCTGATTTCGATCGGGTCGATACCGTCAAGAACCTGTCTGCGATACTCCAGGACTTTGCGGCGTGCTTCCCCGAGGGAAACGAGCGAGAGCGGGCCGAGGCCCATGTACCGACGCCGACCATTTATCTGGAAGCGAAATATCCACGACTTTGATATGCGGCGATGCTGACCGCCTGTGACCTGCAGATAGAGGCAGTCGCTGTCGTGATAAACGCCGGGTTCTTTGATGCGCTCAATTTGGAGCGCTGTCAGTACGTCGACAATTTTCGCCATGGTTCGGAGCGTTCTTTCTCAGGAAATTCTGCCGCTACCCGCCAAGCTTTCTTCAGTTCGAATCCCACGGTGTCCGCCTAACATCACTTGATCTGTACCCACCGCTGTACCCGCTTCCGAGCCCCGAAAACGGGCAAACGGGGGCGGCTACCGGCGGAGCCAGGTTGCTCTATAAGCTACTGATTTTGAATGATTTTCTGGACAACCGCGAACGAGCGCGGATGTGGTCCTGGCGGACAGAGAGGGATTCGAACCCTCGAACGGCTTTCACCGTTACACACTTTCCAGGCGTGCGCCTTCAACCACTCGGCCACCTGTCCTTAAGCCCACGCGAATATACTGCCGCGCCTGTTCCCGCAAGCGCCCCACAAAGCCCTTGTTTCCTCGCGGCAATCCGCCTGCCCATCCGCCAAATTCATGGCGGGAAAGCGCCGAGCTGATCGGTGGCAAAGGCTTCGATCTGCACGCGCGCCAGGCCGTCCCAGATGTCCAGCGCCCGGGCAGAGGCGACCGAAAGGTCGATCACGCGCCCTTTCACATGCGGGCCGCGGTCATTGATGCGGACTTTCACCGTCATGCCATTATGCAGATTGGTCACGCGCACCACGGTTCCGAACGGCAGCGAGGGATGCGCGGCGGTGAAGTCGGCCCGATTGAAATGCTCGCCCGTTGCGGTGCGCTTGCCCTGATGCGCCCCCCCATAAAAAGAGGCGATGCCTTCCTGGATGAAATAAGGCTGCTCGGCGCGCGGCGCGGACGGGAAAAGCGAGGGCGGCGGCGTCAATGGTATGGCCGCCGGGGGCGGCGCTGCGGCTGGTGCCGGTAGCGGTGTGGTTGGCGCCGGCGGTGGCGCTGCCGGCGCGACGGGCTGCGGCTTCAGCACCGCGCAGGAGGCGACACCGAAGAAAGTCAGCAACAGGGGCACCAGCAAATATCGTGGCATCAGGCCTTGTTCATACACGGGCTGTGCTTAACGCACTGCAAATTTGGCTTTTTTGAGGGAACCCCGGCGGGATGCCGGGGCCCTTCGTCGGTCCGGCAGTCAGGCCGCCACCAATGTCGCCAGGCGATCGAGTTCTTCCGGCGTGTTGTAGGCATGGGGCGAGATACGCAGCGCCGGCTGATTGTTGATCCGCGTCGCTGCGCACGCGACCTTGTGGATCTGGTAGAGATCCTTGTGCTTGCCCGGCACGTCGTTGACCACCACGGCAAGGCAGGGCCCCCACAGCGCCGGATCGCCCGAACCCCAGACCTTGATGCCCTTGGCTTGCAGTTTCTGGCGCATGCTGGCGGCATTGGCGCGGGCGATGTGCTCGATATTATCGGCGCCGATGGCGTCGCGTTCGTCCAGCGCCACCATCAAGCCGGGCAGCATCGGATCGGTGCGCTGGCCGATGAATTCGAAATTCTGGCCGTTCACTTCATCGGGCTTGGCCGAGCGATAATAGTTGACGCTCATGATCAGCGGATCGAGTTCGCCCTGCCGTTCGGGCCGTACATAAAGCACGCCGCCGCCCAACGGCCCCATCATCCATTTATGGGTGCTGCCCGAAAATGAATCGCAGCCCAGCTGCGCCACATCCAATTTCATCCAGCCAAAAGTCTGCGCGCAGTCGAGATGGAACCAGATGTTCCTGGCCCGTGCGAAACGGCCGATCTCGGCGGCAGGCGCGATCAACCCGGCAAGATTGGTCATGTGCGACAGCGCGATCACCTTGGTCTTGGGCGTGGCAAGCGAAAGATAGGCGTCGAGTACTTCCTGGGCGTTCCGGGGCTCGTTCGCGGGGTTGGCCACCTTGACCACAATGCCTTGTTCTTTTTCCCGGCGGTGCCAGTAGGTCGTGTTGGAGGGATGATTTTCCCGTCCGATGATCACCTCGTCGCCGGCCTGGAGCGGCACGCCGCGCACGATATTGCCGCTCGATTCGCTGGAATTGCGGGTCAGTGCGATCGCCTCGGGCGATGCGTTGACCTGATGCGCGAAGCGCGCGCGCAATTGGGTCGAAATTTCGACGAAGCGCTGGCGATATTCCTGGCTGGGATCGGCCTGGAGCTCGGTCGATGAAGCCTTCTCCGCGGCGCTGGCCGACTGGAATGTCGGGCAGAGATTGGCGGCGTTGACATAGATAATGTCGGGACCAAGGCCCATGCGCGCGCGGATGGCGTTGCTGTTCTTAAGTGCGCCTTGCGCGATCGCCGGTTGCACGCCGGCAATCGCCGCCAGGCCCGCTGCGGTTTGAATCAGGTGGCGCCGTGAGATGTCCGTCATAGCAATCCTCCCTCATTGTTGATTGTGCGATGGAATCGTCACCCGGCATTCCCGCCGGATCCCCTTGAAAGAGTGTGCGCCAGGGCCTTGGCCTTGGCAACCAAGCCGCTGACAGAAGGTCATGCGCTTTGCAAAGGCGCTTATTTATCCGCTAGATAAGCGCCAAACGGGGGGCTGCGCGTGATCGAGAAGTCTCATTTGTTGCGCAATCTGCTGCTCGGCTTTTCGGCGGCGGTGATCGTGATCCTCACCTTGGCCGCGATGTTTGCGCCTTATGTGTATGCGGAATTGTCACCCTACTTGTCATCACATGAAATCGTCGATCCCGCGCCGGCGAAAATCGCCAAAGGTCGCATGGTGGGCGATTATTTCGCGGTTCAGGATTTGGGCCAAGGCGTCTTCGCCATCGGCGAGCCGCGTTACTATCAGCAGAATTACGCTTATCTGATTTTGGGCGGCAGGCGGGCGCTGCTGTTCGATTCAAGCTCCGGCACGCGCGACATCAGTCCCGCGGTCGCGTCACTCACCCGTCTTCCCGTGACCGTGATGGTCTCGCATCTTCATTTCGATCATCTGGGCGGCATCACGCCGTTCCATCACGTCGCCATGATTGACTTGCCGGCGACGCGCGCGGATGTGACGGACGGCATGTTCACGCCCGGCCGCTATGAATTCGGCGGGCTCGCCGACAAGCGGGTGCGGCCCAACTTTCAGGTTTCGGAATGGATCAAACCCGGCGACATCATCGATCTGGGCGGCCGCAAATTGCAGGTTCTCTCCACCCCCGGCCACACGCCAAGTTCCGTCTCGCTGTACGACGCCGCCGGCAAACGCCTCTTCACCGGTGATTATATCTATCCCACCACCATCTACGCCTTCGGGCCCGGCGCCAGCCGCAGCGCCTATCACGCCACCGCCCAGCGGCTGCTCGCCACTATTCCGCCGGACACGATTCTGTGGACTGCGCATTGCTGCCGCGCCGACGAAGGCGTGTCGGCGCCTTGGCTGACCATGAAAGATCTGCGCGATCTGGATGGCGCTTTGGTCAAAGTCTCGAATGGCGAAGAAGTCGGCACCGGCTTCTACCCCCGCCGCTTCCCCGTCAGTCATGAAATGACTTTGGCGACCGGTTTCCCGTGGAACAATCGCTAAACAGGTTCGTTGGTACCGCAACGTACGCGCTCTCCGCGTCGTACCCTGCTTGCTCTCATTGAGTAGTTTGAGCCGATTGAGCGATTGAACGCGCGATTGCGTCCATGCGCGCGCGTATGTAACGTCGGATTCAATTTCCGATCCAACAGTTCACGCATCGGGGCAAATGCGCGGGCGCCAAGATGAATAAAAGACGACGCCATGTCCGATCAGCCCTCTTCCGATATCGCGAGCACTGGAATCACCGGCCTGGATGAGATTCTTCTCGGTGGCTGGATTCGCGAGAACATGTATCTCGTCGAAGGCACGCCAGGTTCGGGCAAAACCACTTTGGCGATGCAATTCCTGATGGAAGGACGCCGCCACGGCGAGAAATGCCTCTACATCACTCTGTCCGAAACAGAGCGCGAGCTTCACGAGGCCGCGCGCAGCCATAACTGGTCGCTGGATGGCATCACGATTTTGGAAGTTCAGCCGCTGGAAGCCGATCCCGACCGGCAGCAGGCGATCATGCATCCGTCGGAGATCGAACTGGATCAGACCGTCGGCGTGATCCTCCGCAAGATTGATGAGCTGCAGCCCGACCGCCTGGTGATCGACGCGCTGACCGAGCTTCGCCTGCTGGCGCAGGACAGCCTCTCTTATCGCCGCCAGGTTCTCACTTTGAAAACCTTCTTCGCCCGCTCGCGCATCACCGTTCTGGCGCTGGATGATCTGACCGAATCCGCGCAGGGGCTTCAGCTGCACAGCATTGTCCATGGCGTGGTGAGCCTGCAGCAGCGTCCGATGGAATATGGCGTGGTGCGGCGCAGGCTTTCGGTGCTGAAGTTGCGCGCCGTCAATTATCGCAGCGGTTATCACGATTATGTGATCAGGAGCGGCGGGCTTCAGATTTTCCCCAACCTGATCGCTTCCGAACATGAAACGGATTTCCCCCCCAATCCCATCTCCAGCGGCGTCAGGGAGCTGGATGCGCTGGTGGGCGGAGGGTTGCGGCAGGGTACCTGCGCGCTCTTCATCGGCCCCTCTGGCGTGGGCAAATCCACCTTGGCGCTGCAGTACGCCGTTGCTGCGGCAGAGCGGAATGAACATGCCGCGATTTTCGCCTTTGACGAGAATTACCGCACCGCCTCGGAGCGCGCCGAAGGCTTGGGCATGGACATCGCGGGTGCGCGCAAAAGCGGTCATCTTCATTGGGAGCAGGTAAGTCCCACGACATTGTCGCCCGGCGAATTCGTGGAAAGGGTAAGCGCCCAGGTGACTGCCGGCGCCCGCATGGTGGTGATCGACAGCTTGAATTCCTACATGGGTTCCATGCCGGGAGAGCAGGCGCTCACCCTGCATATGCATGAACTTTTGGCCTATCTGGGGAACAAAGGCACCGTCACCATCCTTATCATGGCGCAGCACGGCTTGATCGGAGAGACTCAGGCCCCGATCGACTTGAGTTTTTTGGCCGACACGATCGTTCTGGTGCGGTATTTCGAGGCGGAAGGCGAAGTACGCAAGGCCATTTCTGTCCTCAAAAGCCGCAGCGGACGCCATGAAAGCACGATCCGTGAATATGACATGTCGAAAGACAAGGGCGTGACAGTGGGCCAGCCGATCCGTTCCTTCCAGGGTGTGTTGACCGGCACGCCTGTCTATGTGGGTGAGGCGGGCAGCTTGCCGCACAGGCTGGGCAATGGTTCAGCCTGATAGCAATCTCGATCAACGCGTCCTGATTCACGCACCGCAACGCCGGGACGCGCCCACCGTGGGAAAAATTCTGGGCGATGCCGGCATCGGCATCGCGATCTGTCATTCCATGCAAGGGCTGTGGGAGGAGTTCGGCCGCGGCATGGGCGCGGCCCTGATCACCGAAGAGGCGCTGGCTTCGCCGGAGGCGCGCAACATCCTGCGCCAATGCATGGAGGCGCAGCCCGCCTGGTCGGAGCCGCCGCTTTTGATCATCACCAGCGGCGTGATGCCCAAGGGCGTGCCCGGCGTGAGCGCCTTTTCGGGGCTGGCCAACACCGTCTATCTGGAGCGGCCGTTGCGCACCGCCACCCTGGTGAGCGCGGTGCGCGCCGCGCTTCTCGCGCGACGCCGCCAGACTCAGGTGCGCGATCATCTGCGTGTGCGGGAGGAGAGCGAAACGCGGCTCAAGATCCAGGAATCCAAGCTGCGCCGTCTGGCCACGACCCTGGAACAGCGGGTGCAACAACGCACCATTCAATATGAAGATGCCAACCGGCAGTTGCTGGATGAGATGAAGCGGCGGCAAAAGGCGGAAAACGCGCTGCTGCACGTCCAGAAGATGGAGGCCATCGGCCAGCTTACCGGCGGCATCGCCCATGACTTCAATAATCTCCTCATGGCGGTGTCGAGTGGCGCCGAGCTTCTTGAGCGCGCGCCCGACCCCGAAAGGCGTGCGCGCATCCTGACCGGCATCCGCCAGGCTGCAGAACGGGGCAAGACGCTGACCCAGCAACTCCTGGCCTTTTCGCGCCGCATGGAACTGGCAGCCGAGCCCGTGCAGTTGGCCCGCCTGCTGGACGGAATGGGCGTGCTGGTGGCAGGCGCGTTGCGCGGCGATATCGAGGTCAAGGTCGACGTGCCGGCGGATTTGTGGCCGCTGATGGCGGATGCGACCCAGTTGGAGTTGGCGCTGCTCAATCTGGCGGTGAACGCACGCGATGCCATGCCCGACGGCGGGCAGCTGACCATCAGCGCCACCAACGCGGCTCCGTCTGAAAAAGACGGCCTGAGCGGCAATTTCGTGGCGATCACCGTCGCCGATACCGGTGTGGGAATCGCGCCCGAGATCCTGCACCGCGTCTTCGATCCTTTTTTCACTACCAAGGCAGTGGGCAAGGGCACGGGCCTGGGCTTGAGCCAGGTCTACGGCTTCGTGAAGCAGAGCGGCGGCGAGGCGCGCGTGGAAAGCACACAAGGCGAAGGCACCAGGATCACGCTTCACTTGCCGAGAGCCAAGGCGCCGCCCCAGCGGAAGGAAGCCGGCACGCCACTTGATGGCGACGCATTCGATGGCGATGGCCGCCGCGTGCTGGTGGTGGAAGACAATGACGATGTCGCCGCGCTGGTCTGCGAGATGCTGGCCACGTTGGGCTTCGAGAGCCAGCGTGTGGCCAATGCCCAGGACGCCGTCACCCGGCTCGCCCGCGACCGCAATTTCGATCTGGTCCTGTCCGACATCGTCATGCCGGGCGGCATGAGCGGGCTGGAACTGGCGCGTGCGATCCAGAAAAGCAATCCCGGCCTGCCCGTGGTGCTGGTCACCGGCTACAGTGAAGCGCTGAAGGACGGCATGCGGCTGGACAATATTCCCGTGCTGCACAAGCCCTACAGCCTCAAGGATCTGGGCACCACTTTGCAGAAATTGTGCGGCCCCGTGAACCGCGCCCGCCTCAACTGATATTCCGGTTTGGCGCAAAACCGCCTAGCCTTGCCCGCAAGGGAGAGGCGCATGAGGCATTTGCTGTCGGCTGCAATTCTGGTTCTGGCGGCGACGCCGGCGTTGGCCGCCTGTCCGGTAAGGGCGCCTGCGGGCCTGGTGACGCCGGGCACGCTTACCATCGGCACCATGCTCACCAACCCGCCCCAGACCTTTGTCGAGAATGGTGAGCCTGCCGGCTTCGATATCGACATGTCGCGCGCCATCGCCGAAACAATGTGTCTCAAGACGGAATTCGTGAATGTCACCTTCGCCGGCCTGTTTCCCGGATTGATGTCGAAAAAATTCGACTATCTCAGCTCCGGTCTGGGGATCACGCCACAACGCCGCGAGACTTTCGACTTCGTGCCCTATTTCCGGGGCGGCATCCAGTTGGTGGGCCGCAAGGAAAACCACTTCTTCTTTCAGAATGAGGAGGGGCTGTGCGGCTTGCGTGTCGCCACAATCGCCGGCACCACCCAGGCGCTCGCGCTGGAACGCGCCAACCGGGGTGTCTGCAAACAGAGGCCCATCGATTTCCGGTATTTTCCCAGCTTCAACGATGCGGTGATACAGCTCACCAAGAATTCCGCCGACATCGCCTTCGTGGATTGGGGATTCGCGTCCTATATCTCGCGCCTGATGCCGGAATTGGCGCCCGCCAGTCCCATCATTTCCGGGCGTCCGGATGTGCCGCGCAATCTGATGGGCCTGGCCTTCCGAAAAAGCGAACAGGCGCAGGAAAAAGCGGTAAGCGAAGCGATCCAGGTGCTGGAGAGGAACGGCACCTACGGCAAGCTGCTGGACAAATGGCATTTGCGCAACGGCGATGTCCGCAACCAGTCCGATGACAAGCCGAAGGCGAAGGCCCAGAGCGGTTCATTCGCCATCGTCTTCGACAGCAAGGCATTCTTCGACACGCTCTTTTCCACCCAGTTCTTTTTGCCCGCGCTCACCACCTTGGGCATCACGCTGGTGGCGATGTTGATCGCGATCGTTCTGGGATTTGGCGGCGCACTGGCGGCGCTGTCGCAGTCCAAGATTTTACGTGGCATCGTCCAAGCTTACCTGGGCTTCTTCCGTGGCGTGCCGGTGCTGGTCCAGATCGTGTTCTGGTATAACGCCCTTCCAGTCCTCACCAACAACGCCATCAATCTGCCTGCGCTGGTGGCGGGGACCCTGGCGCTGGGTCTGAACGAAGGCGCCTACATGACCGAGATCATCCGCTCCGGCCTGATTTCGGTTGATCCCGGCCAGCGTGAAGCGGCGCGCGCTCTTGGCATGACCAAGGCCAAGGCGATGCGCCGCATTGTGATGCCCCAGGCCTTGCGTGTGATCATTCCGCCGACCGGCAACCAGTTCATCGCGATGCTCAAGACCACCTCGCTGCTCTTCGCCATAGCCGTGCCGGAAATCTTCGCCACCGGCACCGACATCTATGGCCGCAACTTCAAATATTTCGAGGTGCTATCGGTTGTGAGCATCTGGTATCTGGTCCTGACGGGATTGTTGACCCTGGTCCAGAAGGGCGTCGAGCGCCGCTTTCAGGTGCGCCAACGTCCAGCGGTAAAAGGCGCACTGGCGCTGGAGCATAATTGATGGCGTTGGTGGAAATCCGTGACGTTCACAAACGCTTCGGCATGCAGGACGTGCTGAAAGGCGTTACGCTCGACGTCGAAGCCGGCGAGGTGGTCTGTCTGCTGGGCGCGAGCGGCAGTGGCAAGACCACCTTGCTCCGCTGCATCAACCATCTCGAGAGCCTGGACGGGGGCGAGATCAAGGTTGCGGGCGAATTGGTGGGTTATGCGCGCGGGGTTGACGGCAAGCTCGAGGAAGAGCCCGATCGTATCACCTCGGCCAAGCGCGCCAGGATCGGCATGGTGTTCCAGCGCTTCAATCTCTTCGCCCATCTCTCGGCGCTGGAAAATGTCACCGAGGCGCCGGTTCAGGTGCTGGGTGTGTCAAAAGCCGACGCGGAAAAGCGCGCTTTGGACCTGTTGGCGCGTGTCGGCCTGAAGGACCGGGCCGACCATTATCCGCATGAGCTTTCCGGCGGCCAGCAGCAGCGCGTGGCCATCGCCCGGGCGGTGGCGATGGAGCCAAGATTGATGCTGTTCGACGAACCCACCTCGGCGCTCGATCCCGAACTGGTGGGCGAAGTGCTGGAGACCATGCGCAGGCTGGCCGCGGATGGCATGACCATGATCCTTGTCACCCATGAGCTTGCCTTTGCCCGCGAAGTGGCCGATCGGATCATCATGATGGCGGACGGGCAGGTGGTGGAAGATGTGCCGCCCGCTTCTTTCTTCTCCACCCCCCAACATCCGCGCAGCAAGGCCTTCCTGGCGCGCGCCATGAGACCAGCATGAATACGCCAGCGCCGCATGATCCCTCCTGGTGGTTTGCCGATGCCATGGCGCGCGAAGTGGGCGCGCCCGCGCCATCCCTGATCGGAGAAACCCATGTGGACGTCGCCATCGTCGGCGGCGGCTATACCGGGCTTTGGACGGCGCTGGCCTTGAAGGCGAGGAAGCCCAACCTCTCCGTGGCC
>DATKPL010000331.1:0-4380 GCA_035524155.1 Rhizomicrobium sp. | reverse complement strand
CGAGATCGCCATCCGCGCGGTGGAGGACCAAAACGACACCGGCCCGCTGGGCCGCATCCTGCGCCTGGTGCAGAGCCCATATGACGAACATCCGGGCGACGAAGCCCTAAGTCAGCCGCCTGCGCCGGAATATTGCGGGCTTTCGGTGTCTTGTTCATCCTGACAGACGCGGCGTTTTCCCTGTCCGCGCCAGTGTTTCTTGACAATGGACCGTACCTACATATGGTCCGGCCACCATGGAGCCCTTCAAGAAACTCGACGGCGTTGCCGCCCCCCTCGACATGATCAATGTCGACACCGACATGATCATCCCCAAGCAATTCCTCAAGACCATCCACCGCACCGGCCTGGGCAAGGCCCTGTTCGACGAGATGCGCTATAATGAAGACGGCAGCGAGAAGCCCGACTTCGTGCTCAACAAGCCGGCCTATCGCAAGGCGCAGATTCTGGTGACGGGCGAGAATTTCGGTTGCGGCTCGTCACGCGAGCACGCGCCCTGGGCGCTCTTGGATTTCGGCATACGCTGTGTGATCGCGCCCAGCTTCGCGGACATTTTCTATAACAACTGCTTCAAGAACGGCATCCTGCCCATCAAGCTGCCGCAGGAGATCGTCGACAAGCTGCTCGATGACGCCAGCCGCGGCTCGAACGCGCGCATCTCGGTCGATCTGGAGACCAAGGAAATCCGCGGCCCCGATGGCGGCATGGTGAAGTTCGAGGTCGATGAATTCCGCCGCCAGTGCCTGCTCAATGGCTGGGACGATATCGGCCTGACCTTGCGCGAAGACGACAAGATCGCCGCTTACGAGAAGCAGCACAAACATGATGCGCCCTGGGTCTGAGCGAAAGAAATAGCAATGCATAATATTCTGGTGACGCCGGGCGACGGCATCGGCCCTGAAGTGATGGATGCGACCCGTCGCGTGCTGGACTGGTACGGCAAGAACCGGAATTTCGGCTTCCAGGTTGACGAAGCTTTGGTGGGCGGCATCGCGTTCGAAAAGACCGGACGCTCCGATCCGGACGAAACCATCGAGAAGGCCAAGCGCGCCGATGCCGTCCTGTTCGGCGCGGTGGGGGGACCCCAATGGGACAAGCTGCCTTTCCACCAGAAGCCGGAGCGCGGCCTGCTCCGCTTACGCAAGGAATTGGAGCTGTTCGCCAATCTGCGCCCGGCGCTGTGTTTCGACGCCTTGAAGGATGCGTCCACGCTCAAACCCGAAATCGTCGCGGGCCTCGACATCCTGATCGTGCGCGAGCTGACCGGTGGCGTCTATTTCGGCGAACCCAAGGAGACCAAGACTTTGGCCGACGGCCAGAAGCGCGCGGTGGACACGCAGGTCTATACCACCGCCGAGATCGCCCGCATCGCCAAGGTTGCGTTCGAATTGGCGCGGCTGCGTGGGCGTCGCGTGGCGTCGGCGGAAAAATCGAATGTGATGGTGACGGGCGTCTTGTGGCGCGAAGTCGTCACCGACGTGCATGCCAGGGAATTCGGCGACGTCGAACTCAGCCATGTGCTGGCCGACAATTGCGCCATGCAGCTGGTGCGCAATCCCAAGCAATATGACGTGATCGTCACCGACAATCTGTTCGGCGATGTGTTGTCGGACGAGGCGGCGCAATTGACCGGCTCGATCGGCATGCTGCCCTCGGCGTCCCTTGGCGCCAAGATCAACGGCAGGCAGGCCGCGCTGTACGAACCCATCCATGGCAGCGCGCCCGACATCGCGGGCAAGGGCCTGGCCAATCCGATAGCCGCCATCCTCTCCTTCGCCATGTGTTTGCGCTATTCCTTCGGCCGCGTCGAGGATGCGGCGCTGCTGGAGAAGGCGGTGGAGCGCGTGTTGGCGGAAGGTTATCGCACCAGCGACATCATGCAGCCCGGCATGAACAAGGTCGGCACGACCGCGATGACCGATGCAATCCTGGCGGCGTTAGATTTTCTTGTGAGCAAAGCGAACTAGAAAATCTTGCGTCCCCGCGAAGGCGGGGCCTCGGGACACATGCCTTCTGGATGGCCGGCTCAGGCCCGGCCATGGCAGAAGAGATTGTCCACTACTTCTGCGACCACATGCGCGTGAGATTGTGAGCCACCACTTCCATGCGCACGCGGCTCACCCAATCCATCTTCAGGCCTTCGAGCGAAATCACTTCCTTGATCTCGTAAAGAAGATTGCGCTCGCGCTCATCGGGGATCAGGCTTTCGATGAAGGTGATCGAGACCAGCCGCTGGCCTCGCGTCACCGGCCGCACCTCGTGCAGCAAGGTGGACGGGTAGACGAAAGCCTCGCCCGGCTGGCCTTTGATGGGAATGGGCAAGGTTCCCACATGCAGCAACAGCTCGCCGCCGTCATAGGTGGCGGGATCGTTGAGGAAGACCGTGCAGGACAAATCCGAGCGCAGCTGGAAATTGTTCGTGCCCTCGATGATGGTCATATAGGCGACGTCGGCATGGGCGCCATATTTCATGCCCGGCTCGTAGCGGGAGAGAAGCGGGGGCGCGATGATCTTGGGAAAGGCGAAATCGCGGAACGGCCGCGAGCGCTGGAACGCATCCAGGACGATTTGCGCCGATTCCGCGTAACGGGGATCGCGGCGGTCGGCCTGAAGATTTACTTTTGTCACATTGTTGGGGTTGGATAGGCGGCCTTCGAGAAAGGTGAGTTCCCCAGCCAATTGGGTGAGGCGCGTCACCTCCGCCGGAGTCAAAAAGCCGCGCAATTCCTGAAACATTTGCCCCTCATGGGTGATCCTTGGACCCTATCACGGCCGTCGGGCCAGACCATGCGTCCAATACGGGCGTCGAAGTTTCCGCACAGGGCAAAAACGGGTTGTGCTAATATGAACAATAGTTAATGATCCCGCCCGTATATGATGGCGATTGGCGACAATTGTGAGCGACTTCGCGATTAAAAAAATTTTGGGCGCCACAAGGGAAAATCCCCCATTGCGGGCGCTCTTTGTGCCCGGCAATAAGCCGCCGGTCGCAGGAGCGTGTCACAGGCTGGAGGGCTTGTGGCCGCTGTTGTCATGTTTCAAGCGCAGGGCTGCTCGAGATGTCGTCGGTGAGTGAGTTTATTCCATCCGTAAGCCGCAACGCGAATGCGAGCCGGACATCCTCGCGCAGCCGCCTTCTTTGGGGCGCACTGATTGTCGCCGTCCTGGGTGGCGCCGCCTATTTCGGCTGGGGTTTTCTCTTTCCGCAGCACAAGCGCACCCCGCCGCCCGCGCCGGTAAGGACCGCGATCGCCAAACGGCAGGACGTCACCGTGATCCAGCATACGGTGGGCACCGTGGTCTCGCCCGACATGCTTGCCGTTACCGCGCAAGTCACCGGCATGCTGATGAAGGCCAATTTCCAGGAAGGGCAGCTGGTCAAGAAAGGCGATCCGCTGTTCGAGATCGATCCCCGCCCGTTCGAGGCCGCGCTGGCCCAGGCGCAAGGCCAACTCGCCAAGGATCAGTCCACGCTGACCGGCGCCCGCGTGGATCTGAAGCGCTATCAGACGCTGCTCGGCGCCAACGCCATCTCCAAGCAGACGGTGGACGATGAAGCCGCCACCGTGGGCCAGGATGAAGGCGTGGTTCAGGCGGACGAGGCCGCGGTCAACACCGCCACGATCAATCTGGGTTACACCCGCATTGTTTCGCCCATCGACGGCAAGACCGGCCCCTTGATGATCCAGCCGGGCAATGTGATCACTGCGGCAAGCTCGACGCCCCTGGTCAGCATCACCCAGGTGCAGCCGATCAAGCTTTCCTTCTTTCTGCCGCAAAACCAGCTCACCCAGATCCAGAACCAGATGCAGGCGGGCAAGCTGTGGGCGATCGTGCCCATGCCCGGCGCGGTCGGCGGCCAGGAAAAAGCCAAAGTGGACTTCATCTCCAACGCGGTGGGCGCGAACACCGGCACCATCGAGCTGCGCGCCACCTTCGCCAACGCCGATATGCGCCTGGTCCCCGGCCAGAATGTGGATGTGGGCATCACGATGAAGGATATTCCCGGCGCCGTGGTGGTGCCGCGCGATGCCGTCAATCTGGGTCCAGATTTGGCCTATGTCTATGTCGTGGCCGACGACAACACCGTCTCGTCCAAGACGGTTCACATCCTGGATGACAATGGCGTGCGCGACGCCATCGACGGCGACGTCAAGCCGGGCGATCGCGTGGTGGTGGAGGGCCAGCTGCGCATCGTTCCGGGCGCGAAGGTCCAGATCCGCAACAAGGGGCCGGCGAATGATTCCGGCGCTTCCGATTCCGACATGCCGTCATGAACATCTCGAAAGTCTTTATCGAGAGACCGGTCTTCACGACGCTGCTGATGGCGGCGCTGGTGATCTTCGGCCTGTTCGGCTACTCGACCTTGCCGGTGTCGGA
>DATKPL010000330.1:0-2986 GCA_035524155.1 Rhizomicrobium sp. | reverse complement strand
CCTGAAGGTCAGCCACCTTCATGTATTCGGCCAGGGTATTGGCCTTGGTACGCCCGAAGGACTGCTCCATCGCAGGGATCGGCTTGTTCATGATCGAGAGCGCGATCCATTTGCCGTCGGCTTCGCGCACAATCGGGCCGTGGATGGTGTAATACGTCGTGAAGGTCTTTTTCGCCATGTTGCCGCCGGCGTCGCGGTACTGGATGGTGACGTTCTTTTCCGTCACCGGCCGTTCTTCATTGCCGTATTTGTAGAAATACTTGCCGTTCTTGTTGGTGACGGTTTCGGCGAATTCATCCACGCAATCGGCCGAACTGGTGGTGTGCATCCAGCCCAGATGCTCATTGAAGCCTTGATAAAGGAAAGGTTGGCCCCAGGTGGCGGCCCCATAGGCGTTGAGCCCCTCATCGCTCTGCATCGCCACTTCCGAACGGAAATAGAAGGACGTGTGGGGGTTGATCCAGAGGAGCGCATGCCCGTCTTTCTCGATCTTCCCCGAGATCGCAATACCGTTGGAGCCCACCGGCTCGACCCAGACCAGGCCCTTTTCCACATCGGTCATCGCCACCGTGCGCTTCTCATAGAAGCCCTGAAGCTGCGATAGGCGCGCTTTTTCCACGTCGCCACCGATCGAGCCCTCGGTGAAGGACAGCGCCATCCAGGGTTCATAATGGGTGATGTATTTGGGCTTCACGCTGGGGTGGGTGGCCAGGAAATAGTTCAGGCCATCGGCCCAGCCGATCATGATCTTCTTCAGATACTCGGGGCTCTTGGCATAGTCGACCTTGAGCACTTCCGGATCGATGAACAGGCGCTGGCGCAGATCACTCCAGATCGCGTCAGGACCGTCATGCATGGCGGTGACGCCCAGGTTGGTCGCGTAGTTGGTTTCGACACGGTTGAAGTCGTCTTCCGCCTGCGCGTAGACCATGCCGAACACGGCGTCCTCGTCGGTATGGCCCTTCACATGGGCGACGCCATAGCTGTCGCGCACAATGGTGATGCCGGCCGCTTCGGCCTTGAGTTTGGCGTCATCGGCTCCCGCCGCATGGGCGGATACCACCGCCAGTACCGAAAAAAGTGCAGCCGTTCCAAGTAGACGCGCGGACAGACGACCCATAAAACCCTCCCCCTTGTGTGGACCTTTTTGTGGCGCGAACGATGCCCCTTTGGTGGGAGGCTTTCAATCCCCGGGCACGCGTCGTTCCGGGTGAGATATGCAAGAAACAAAGGCCGGTATGAGGCCTGCGACATTTGCGCGGGCACCGGCTCCGGTTAGGGTGACGACCATGACCACTTTCATGATTTCCGCGCTGGTCACCTTGTTCGTGGTGATCGATCCGGTGGGGTTGGGACCGATCTTCATCGGCCTCACCGCCGGATTGCAGCCCCAGGTCAAGCGCAAGATCGGGCTTGAGGCCTGCGTCATCACGTTCTTCGTCCTGGCGGGATCGGCGCTGTTCGGCGACTGGCTTTTGGCGCGGCTGGGAATTTCGCTGGCCGCGTTCCGCATCGCGGGTGGACTGTTGCTGTTCGCCATAGCCTTTGAAATGGTGTTCGGGCACCGCGTCGAGCGCAAGGCCGATAACGCAGGCAGGAGCGCACACATCGCGGCCTTCCCGCTGGCTATCCCCTTGATGGCCGGACCGGGCGCGATTACCGCGATGGTGCTTCTGGCGGGACGGACCGGCGGCACGACCACGGGCTTTGCCATCCTGATCGGCATCATGGCGCTGATGCTGGCAATTGCCTATGTCGTGTTCCTTACCTCGTCCTATCTGGAAAAGTTGCTGGGCGCGCAGGGCGAGGCCGTGTTCGGCCGCCTGTTGGGCGTGCTCTTGGCGTCGCTGGCGGTGCAATATGTGGCCGACGGCGTTCTGGCCCTGGGCAAAACCATTACTTAGTGCAGGGCTCGGGCCATTCGCTGCGCGGCCCTCGCTCTGCAGATTCCAATTAAATTTCCTTCCAAAGCTGTTGGTACTGGAAACTTTGGTTCGCCAGGAACAAGCAGAAACCGCTTCGCGCTTTTCCTGGAATTGCTCTAGCATCGCATTCGGCTTTGGGCGGAGGGACGGATGCAATTTTCGAGACGGGCAATGATCATAAATGGCGCCGCTGCGGTTGCGCTCGCGCCGCAGATGGCACGCGCGGCGGGCATCGATGCGCTGGCACTGCACAAAAGGCTGATCTGCCTCGATACCCATCTCGACATGCCCGCCAATCTGGCGCGTCCAGGCTGGGACGTGATGAAGCGCCACAGCGTGGACGAAGACATGACCCAGGTGGATTACCCCCGCATGGTCGAAGGCGGGCTGAAGGGCGGCTTCTTCGCCATCTATACGCCACAGGCGCCGTTGACGCCCGAAGGCATGAGCGCGATGCGCGATGCCGCCTTCCTGCGCGCCGCCGAGATCCGCGAGATGGTGGCGGCGCATCCCGATCATTTCGAACTCGCCTTCCTGGCCGAAGACGCGCCCCGCATCGCTGCCAAGAAGAAGATCATCGTCTATCAGTCGATCGAGAATTCGGGAATCCTGGGCAACGACCCAACCCTGCTCCGCAGTTTCTACAAGCTGGGTGTGCGCATGGCGGGACCGGTGCATTTCCTCAACAACCAGTTCGGCGATTCCGCCACCGACAAGAAGAAATGGGGCGGGCTTTCGCCTTTGGGCAAGCAATTCATGCAGGAAGCCAATGATCTTGGCGTGATCCTGGATGCCAGCCATGCGTCGGACGATGTGTTCGACCAGATGGCCGACCAGTCACGCGCGCCCATCATCTGCTCGCATTCGGGTTGCAAAGCGGTTCACGACCATCCTCGCAATCTGGACGATGCGCGGATCAAGAAGTTGGCGGCGAAAGGTGGCACCATCCAGATGAACTCGGTCTATCTGATTACCACGCCGCCCCATCCGGAGCGCGCGAAGGCGGAGGCCGCGATCGGTGCCAAGCTCGAAAATCTTGCCGGCCTCACGCCCGCGCAGGC
>DATKPL010000329.1:0-2239 GCA_035524155.1 Rhizomicrobium sp. | reverse complement strand
GATTGACGTTCCATTTCTTGGCTGCGGCGGCAATCAGCATCGCCTTGGCACCGGCGCCGGCCTGGCGCAACTGGTCCCAGGCGCGCGGGATCGAGGTCGAGCCACCCGCGCCCTGATAGCCATAGATTTTGGTGATGATGGGCGCCTGCTCGACCACGACATGGTTCCAGTCGGCGTCCAGTTCCTCGGCGATGATCAGTCCGAACGCGGTCTTGATGCCCTGGCCGATTTCCGGCGCCTTGGAATAGATGGTGACGGTGTTGTCGGGCGCGATGCGCACAAAGGCGTTGATCGCGGGCATCTTGGAGGCCTCGCCCGCGGTTTGCGGCGTCTCGGTGTCGGCGCGCGCGTCGCTGGGGAGATAGAAGCCCAGCACCAGCCCCGCACTGCCCGCGCCCGCAAGTTGCAGGAAGCTGCGCCGCTTGAGCGCCATCGGCGCCGCCTCCGGCATCTCCCGCGCCTCCCGCATCAGGGCGCGCACGTCATTGTCGGACTCGGCGAATTTGGAGAGAGCTTCGCTGGACATGGTTGCCTCGCTTTGGTCGCCTGCCGGCGACATGGGGCGCTAAGAACCGTTATATATGGCTGTTTATAACGCTTCCTGCCGTGGCGGAATTCTAGCGAAAAATGCTTTCCCCCAAAAGCAGGGTTCCCCCGCGAATCGCGATTTATCGCACTATCCGGATGCGGCCGGTCCCGGGAATTGAAGCCCACGCGGTGCGGCGTCGAGGATGACGCAACGGTGTTGCTCGACGCGGGCTCGCCCGACAAAAAGGCCGTCCGCCATCACGCGCACGGGTGCGCTGTCGCCGCAACGGAACGTGCCCGAAATCGCGACCGTGGTCTTGTTGAGATAGCGCACCTTGAAAACCATGGGCCCATGATCGTCGCCAATCACCAACGTGGAAGGGTCGGGGCGATGTTGGGTGAGAAAGCCGCCCACCACCTGGTCGAAAACATTCTCGCGGATGCGATAAACCACATTGTTGTCCGAGTCATAGCCGAAGGCGTTCACCATCAGGCCTCGCGCGGTGCGGGTGAGGCTGAGTGCCGGACATGACCCCGCCCGGAACGGCGTGAATGGGCCCCTCCCCTGCCCGATCACACCATCATGGCCCACGATCATCAAAAGCCCGCCGGGGGGCACCGTGGCTCCGCTGCATGCCGTGATCGGCGTGACATCGTTGGCGGCGATCAGCGGACCCTTCGGCTCTTCCCTGGGCCAGAACGCCCGGGCAGCATACAAAGTCACGCCGCACACCAGCCATGTCACGGTCAGAAGAAGCACCGCGCGTTTCCAGTCGCGGTCCTTTTTGTTCATTTCATAGACGGCGACCACGATCAGCGCGCCGGTCACCAGCGCGAAGGTCAAAAGCCGCATCGCCGGAGACAGCACCGCGACGGCGAGAGCGGCAAAGGCAAGCCAGATGCCGATGGCGATAACCGCAAGACCCAGCAATCTGTTTCGAGTCATTCGCCGATCCTGACCCGGGAAGAATCGTGCAACCTGCCGAAATCGCCGATGGCGACACGCTCTCCCGGAGCGAGCCCTGTCGTGATGGCCACCTGATTGCCCCGGACCGCGCCCAGGCGAACTGGGCGCTCGGAAACCCGGCTGCCGTCTTCGATCACGAACACGGATGCGTCCGCGCCACCGCGCCTCACTGCCGCCAAGGGCACCAGCACGGATCGGCTCTGCAACGGCAGTGACGCCATGAACGACACCCGCGCGCCCAGTTGCGGCAAGATGCGGCTGTCCTTGGCGTGGATGGCGATACGGACCTTGACGGTGCCCTTGCTTTCGTCCGCCGTTGGGATGATCGCGATCACGGTGCCCGGAATGGTCCAATCGGGATAGGCGTCAAGCCGGATGTCCGCCTCGCCGCCGGGCTGAACGCGATCGATATAATCTTCGCTGACATCCACTTCGACTTCCAGCGAATCCATGTCGACGATGGTGGCGATGCCGGTCCGGGTGAAGCCGCCGCCGGCAGCGGCGGGCGCAACGATCTCGCCGATCTGGGCGGCCTTATCGGTTACGACGCCTGAATAGGGCGCGCGGATCACCGTGTCATTCTCGTAGGTTTGCGCCAGAGCTGCCGCCGCGTCGGCGACGTCGCGCTGGGTGCGGGCCGTGTCATAGGCCAGGCGCTGGGTCTCGAACGCATCGGTGCTGATGGCGTTTTCGGCGTGCAGCCTTTGATAGCGTTCGAAAATGGCCTGCTGATCATCCAGATTG
>DATKPL010000328.1:0-8464 GCA_035524155.1 Rhizomicrobium sp. | reverse complement strand
CCATCCCCCAGCGCGCAGACGCCGCTCTC
Source organism: Rhizomicrobium sp. (assembly GCA_035524155.1). GTDB lineage: Bacteria > Pseudomonadota > Alphaproteobacteria > Micropepsales > Micropepsaceae > Rhizomicrobium. Next base: position 8,435 of record DATKPL010000328.1, on the reverse strand, counting down.
CAGGCTTTTGCGGTAGCCCAGCCCCTTGTTGAGGATATTCAGCAGTGAGGCCTCGAAGATTTCGGCCTCCGGCATCTCGATGCTGTCGAGGCGGTTGCGCGCCTCGGCTTCTGATTTTTCCGGTGGGACCGATTTCCAGAACATGGCGGCTCCAGTCGCTTACGGTTTCGGGAACGGCACGGCGTCGAAGGCGATGGTCATGCGTGTCTCGTCGGAGTTGAAAGGCACCGTGCCATGCCAAAGGTAAGAGGGGAACAGCACCAGCCGCCCGGGTTTGGGCTGCACCAGGCGGCGAATGGCGTCGGGAAAGTTGAGATCGGCCGGTGGTTCGCCGAATTTGAGCCAGCCTTGATGTCCCGTCGCGTCGGCGGCAATTTCGGGCACATCGACATAATAGACCGAGCTGATCCAGCCATTATGGATGTGGTTTACATGGAAGCCGCCACCGCACATGCGCGACGACCATGATCCCGAGAAGCGGAATGCGCCGCTCTGCCGGCGAGACAGGAACGGGTGATCGGAATTCTCCGGCATTGCGCCGATATAGCGTGCCACGGCTTGAGCAATGCGCTGCTTCAAGCCATCCCGCAAAGGATGATGCAGTTCGAATATGTCTTCGACCGTTCGCGTGCCGCCTCTCAGGGTCTGGCTGAAGAACTCCTTTGTTTGCCCGTGCAATGGTTCCAGATGCGCGCGCAGCGCGGCATGGAATGAAGCGATGCTGTCATATCCCGCGGGCGGTTCGAGGTCGAAAATCTGCACAAAGCGCTGATGGCCGCTCAGTGCCTCTTCACGTTCGTCATTCAGGACGCGATAACAAAGGCACAGCACCGCCAATGCGGCCTGATGGCCCGGCGCAGAGGCGGTGGCCCGTACGGCGAGTTGGTGTGCTTTGTGGGGCTCGCCCGCGCGCAACGCGGCATATGCGAACGCCGTGTCGAAATCGGGATCGTCCCGTATCATTTTACGTGCGGCCTCGAATTCTTCAATCGCAGCATCGATGTCTCCCGCCGCGCTCAGCGCGCGCCCCAGGCCGATATGCGCCGCGATATGATCGGGTTTCAGCCGCAGCGCACGGCGGTAGGACTCGGCTGCCTCGGCGGGCCGGTCCAGAAGCAGAAGCTGATCGCCTTTGGCGCTGGGCAGAATGGGTGAAGCTGGTCTGGCGCGGGCTGCTTCGTCATAAGAGTGCAACATCTCCGCAGGTTCGCCCGCACGGTGGAGCAATTCGTTAAGCAGGAGGTGGGTTTTCAGATCCAGCGGATCGTTTGCCAACACGCGGCGATAGGCGTCAGCGGCACGCGAGGGGTGATTCATATAGTCGAGTGCCCGGGCGCGATTTTTTGCAGCGGCGTGGCCGGGGATCAGGACGGTGGCGCGCTCGAAGTGAGGAAGCGCCCCCGCAAAGCGGCGGCCGGCCATCTTCGCGGTGCCAAGGCCATTCTCGATCTCGGCGATCAAATCCGGCGTGGCGGGAAATTTCAACGCGGCCGCAAAAACACGCTCCGCTTCCTCATGCTCACCCAATTCATTCAGAGCATTGCCCAGGCCGGCGGCTATTTCGGCGGATTGCGGCATGCGCGCCAACAGGCGGCCATAGATGGCCTTTGCTTCCTTGGGCTGGTCGAGCGATCGCAAGCTGGCGGCAAGCGCGAGTTCCGCATCCGGAAAATCGGGCCGCGCGCGCAACGCTCCGCGATAGCTCGTGATTGCGTCGGTAAGGGCGCCTTTGTCGCGCTGCGCATTGCCGAGATAATAAAGCGTGTTCGGTTGACCCGGCTGCCGGTCAAGGACCTGACGGAACAGAATCTCGGCGGCATCTGGCCGCTTTTGCCGCAATCGGACCACGCCCATCAGCATTCGGGCCTGCGGCACATCTACCCCGCTGTCCAGCACCGGTTGCAGCGACGCTTCGGCGGCATCGATTTCGTCATCATTGAGCCGGGCGACCGCCTCGGACAGCAATTTCGCGACGTCGAGATCGGACATGGAGTCAGGATAGCGCTTCACAGCGCGCGCTGACAGCTCGCGCCACCTTGGCTTTTATTGGCAGAAGGGCTCGGCGCCCATCACGCTTTTGATGCCGCCTACGATCATTTTCTGGAATTCCTGCGAGCCTGGAAACTCCTGATCGCTGGCGGCGAAGTCGCCGGCATCGTGGCCCAGCGTGGTCAACCATGCTTTGCCGCCGTCATAATATTGGCACCAGGCGACGGGGTGGAAATCGCCATGTCCGGGATCGCGGCCAACCACCGATTGATCCTGTGGCACGAATCCTTGCGGAACGATATCGGTGCTCAGCGGCCGCCGGCCGCCGGCCGGGCGTCGGCCGGGCCCATAAGTCTTTTCGTCCACCGTTGCCAGGAAACGCACATGCGTTGGGAAGGGGATCAGATTGTACCATTCGTCGGTGAAGGCCCACCGAGCCGGCAGTCCCTTGGTCGACGTATCATTGGGATCCTGGATCACCACCTGCGCGCCGCGCTCCGGACCGTGGTCGTAATAATTCGCGCCCCCCAACAGGCCTTCATAATAGGGCCAGTTGTACATGGTGCCGAAAGCGTTATGGATGCCCACGAAACCGCCGCCCGCCCGCATATATTGGCGCAGCGCCGTTTTGGCGTTGTCGTCCAGTGCATCACGCGACGTGGAATAGAAGATCACCGCATTATAGCGGGTCAGTCCCAGCATCACCTTATTGTCTTCGGTATAGTCCAGCTTGATGCCGTTGGCCGCCATCAGCTTGATCATCTGATGCTGCACGACATTGCTGTCGTCGAGCGGGGGATCGAGACCCTCGCCCAGCGGCTTGCCCAGATCCTCATGCCGCGGACCTGCCGTGTGGGTGTAGAGAAGGACCCGGTACTCGGTGGTCTTGGCCCGCGGCCAGTCATGAAAGCATTTCGCATCCGGGCCGCGACAAACGCCATAATCCATGTCACCCAGATTTTGATTGATCGCGCCACCGGGTATGTCGGTCTGCGCGATGCCGGAATTCAGCGGTGAAAGCAGCGTCAGCAAGCCCGTTCCGGCGAGCATCGCTTTGATGATGGCTTTCATGGTTTCGTCCCCTGCTGCTTATAGCGTGGCACCAATCTGGCAGATTTCGCGGGGCGGGTGAAGATTGACACTAACTGGTTAGTACGTTCTATTTCCGCCGGGTTGGTTGTTGCTTTCCTGGCCGTCCGGCGGGGGAAAGACGGGTCTGGGACATTGTCGCAAGCCGGCACGCCAATCTATAAGATATTGAAAAAACACAAATATTTATTTGGCGGGTTAATTTTCTTGCATGAATCCACTTGAGTCAGTCCCGCCGCTAATATACTAACTAGTACATTCGGAAGTGAGCGGCTTTTGGACTGCCGGTCCATAAATCGGCACCCGGTTTCGGGATCATGTCAAAGGCGGCGAGGGAAGGGGACACGAGGATGTTGGGGCCTTGGGACGATCCGGGCCGCGCCGTCGCATCGCCGGGCGCGAAGGCGCGGCCGTAGGCGGCATTAATCGCAATCGCACAACATACGAGGAATTCATGGCGCCGCGGGCACTCACCGAAGAGGAAAAACAGACTGTCCAGACCCTGGTCGCACGGGCACGGACGGCGTTGAACGAGATCGCGGATTATGACCAGGCGAGGGTCGATCGCCTGATTCAGGCGGTCGGCTGGGCCCTTTCCAACGAAAAGACTTTCACCAGGTTGAGCAATATGGGCGTGGACGAAAGCGGTCTCGGCGACCGCGCCGGCCGGCCCAGCAAGCGCTTCAAGCTTCACGGCATCCTGCGCGATGCCTTGCGTGCGAAATCCATGGGCATCGTGGAAGAGGATCACGCCAAAGGCATCGTCAAATATGCCAAGCCGGCGGGGGTGATCGCCAGTTTGGTGCCGGTGACCAACGCGGGGCACACCGAAGTCGGCAACGGCATCTATTCGCTCAAATGCAAGAACGCGATCATCTTCGCGCCCCATCCGGCGGGAAAGAAAACCAGCATCGAATGCGTGCGCCTGATGCGTGAAGCGGTGAAAAAGCTTGGCTGTCCGGAAGATGTGTTCCAGATTATCGAGAAGCCTTCGATCCCCATGGCGCAGGAACTGATGGCGCAATGCGACCTGACCATCGCCACTGGCGGCCAGCCCATGGTGCGCGCGGCCTATTCGTCGGGCAAACCCGCCTACGGCGTGGGGGCCGGCAATGCCACCATGGTGATCGACGAGACCGCGGATATCGATATCGCCGCGCGAAACACGCGCATATCCAAGACATCCGACAATGGGTCGGGATGTTCGGCCGACGGCAATCTCCTGGTGGATGCACGTATATATGATCCGTTCCTGGAGGCGCTGCAGAAGGAAGGCGGTTATCTGGTCACGCCTGCTGAAAAGGAAAAACTTCAGAAGGCGATGTGGGACGAAGAGCGGCACCGCACCTCAAACACGATCGCGCGCCCCGCCAAGGTCATCGCCGAAATCGCCGGCTTCGCGATCCCGGACGGCAAAACCTTCCTGATCGTGCCGGAGACCCATATCGGGAAGGAATATCTATTCTCGTCCGAGAAATTGTCCCCCGTGCTGTCGATCATCAAATATGAAGGCTTCGATGAAGCCCTGAAGAAAGTCCGGCAGATATACGAGGTGGGCGGCCGGGGGCATTCCTGCGGCATCTATTCCCATGACGATAGCCATATCAATCAGCTCGCGCTGATCGCCCCTGTCAGCCGGATCATGGTGCGCCAGCCGCAATCCAAGGCCAATGCCGGCGCCTGGAACAACGGCATGCCGATGACATCCTCGATGGGTTGCGGCATCTGGGGCGGCAACATCACGAATGAAAATGTCAACGTGAAGCACTACATGCAATTGACCTGGGTGAGCCGCCCGATTCCGGAAGATCGTCCTTCCGAGCAGGAATTGTTCGGCGAATTCTACAATACGGAAACACCGTAATGCCGATGGCGCTCAACCGCCATCGCGGCAATGCCCGGGCCGGGATCGCGATTCGGGCGAGGGACGAATGAGCGAGAAGACGCCCGAGGAATTGCTGGCCGAAGCCAAGGCCTACTGGACGACTGAGATCATCGATATCCAGCCGGGCCAGATCCGCGTGCGCGGTTATTCCATCCAGGACCTGATCGGGAGGATCGGCTTTCCACAAATGATCTGGCTGATGCTGCGGGGCGAACTGCCTGCGCCTCGGCAGGCGAAGCTTCTGGAAGCCGCCTTGGTGGCGTCGGTCGATCATGGTCCGCATGCCCCCTCGATCGCCATTGCCCGGATCGCCGCCACCACCGGCATCGATCTCAACAATGTGATGGCGTCGGCGGTTAATGTGCTGGGCGATGTCCATGGCGGCGCCGGCCAGCAATGCATGGAGTTATATGAGGAGATCGCGGCGAACCCAAAAAGCGGAAGCGATCTCGAAGGCGCGGTGGATGTGGCGCTGGAACGGTTCGTCGCCGCGCATGGGAAGATCATCCCGGGCTTTGGCCATCGTTTTCATCCGATTGATCCACGCTCGGCGCCGCTTCTTGCCTTGGTGGAAGAGGCCCGTGCCGCGGGCGCGGTCGAGGGGCGTTATGCCGCGATCGGACGTGCGGTGGAGGAAGGCATTAAGCGCCGGACCGGCAAATCCATTCCCATGAACATCGACGGCGTCACGGCGGTGATTTTCAGCGAGCTGGGTTTTGCCCCGGCATTGGGGCGCGGCCTGTTCATTCTCTCGCGTTCCGTCGGCATCCTTTCCCATGCCTGGGAAGAGATGAGCCGCGGCAGCCGCATGAAGGGTCCGATGCCCAAATCCATTTCTTACACCTATTCCGGCCCCGGCCCTCGCAAGCCCGGCTAAGCACAGGAGCGACGGATGAAAGAGTTGGTATCCAAGCAGTTGGTTCGCTATCTGGAAGAGCGGGGCGTCACTCACATTTTCGGGCTTTGCGGGCACACCAATATCGCGGTGCTCACCGAACTGGGTAAAAGCTCGATCCGTTTCGTCAACAGCCGGCATGAGCAGGTTGCGGCTCACTGCGCCGACGGTTACGCGCGCGCCAAGAAGCAGACAGCGGTGGTCCTTTCGCATCTGGGACCTGGTCTCACCAATGCCGCGACGGGGGTGGCCACCGCCGCGCTGGACTCCATCCCCATGGTGGTGATCGCAGGCGATATTCCCACCCATTTCTACGGCAAGCATCCGCACCAGGAAATCAATCTTCACGCCGATGCCGACCAGTTTGAAATCTATCGGCCGTTCGTCAAACGCGCCTGGCGGGTGGAGCGGGCCGATCTTCTTCCCGAGATCATCGACAAAGCCTTTCATTTGGCTGAAAGCGGCCGTCCGGGCCCGGTGCTGGTGTCGGTGCCGATGGATATTTTCTCCATGGAGCTGGACACCAGGTTCTTCGACCGCATCAAGTCAAACGCGGCGAGTTACGCCAAGCCGTCGCTTGATGAGACTGTGGCGGAAAAGATCGTCGCAACATTGATGAATGCCAAGACGCCGCTCATTTACGCCGGCGGCGGCATCATGCTGGCCGACGCCGCGACCGAACTGGCGGCGCTGGTCGACCGGCTTGGCATTCCGGTGGCGCATTCGCTGATGGGCAAGGGCGCGTTGCCCGACGACCATCCTTTCACCTTGGGAATGACGGGCTTCTGGGGAACGGAATATATCAACGAGACCTGCCGGAACGCGGACGTGATCCTGGCGCTGGGCACCCGTTTTTGCGAAGCTGATTGCAGTTCGTGGGACCCCGAATACACCTTCAATATTCCGCCCACCAAACTGATTCACATCGACATCGACCCCAGCGAGATCGGCCGCAATTATCCGGTGGAAATCGGCGCCATCGCGGATTTGAAGCAGGCGCTGACAGCGCTGAACCGCGTGGCCAGGAAGATGGCGCCCGATGGGCGCCGCAACGAGGCACTCAGGAAAGAAATTGCAACCTATCGCGCGGACTTTAGAAAGAGCAATCATGCGGCAGAAATCTCCGACCAATTTCCCATGCGGCCGGAACGCATCCTGGCCGACGTCCGCGCCGTCCTGCCGCGCGATGCCATCATCACCACCGATGTGGGCTGGAACAAGAATGGCGTGGGACAGCAATTCCCCATCTACACGCCCGGCTCGGTGCTGACGCCTGGCGGCTATGCCACCATGGGCTTCGGCGCGCCGGCCGCGATCGGCGCCAAGATCGCCTGTCCGGAGAAGATCGTCGTGTCGTTGGTGGGCGATGGCGGTTTCGGCCAGAACCCCGCGCTGCTGGCAACCGCTTTCGAAGAGGATGCCGCAGTAATCTGGATCATCATGAACAATTTCGCCTATGGCACCATAGCCGGGTTGCAGAAGGCGCATTACGGCACAACGACGGGCACCGTGTTCGAAAAGAACGGCCGACCCTATTCGCCGGATTATGCGGCAATGGCCAAGGCCTATGGCATTGACGGGGTTCGGATCGAATCAGCTTCCCAGTTCAAGCCCGCTTTGGAGGCAGCAATCAAGGCCAATGTGCCCTATGTGCTGGACGTGATCATGGAAAATGCCCCGGTGCCGACTGCAGGCCACTGGAACATCATGGATATTTACTCGCCAGGCCGGAAGATTCATCACGTTTCGACTTGACCGGAAATGGGCTGCTATTCCCTTATAGATAAGGTCACTTAGATCAGGGCATGGCGGGGAGGGGCGCGTGAAGGCAAATGCCGGCAAAAAGCGGCCGTCGCGGGCGAAAAATCCCGAGAAGACGCGCGCCAATATCATAGATGTCGCCACCGCCGAATTTGCCGAGCGCGGGCTTTCCGGCGCGCGGGTGGACCGGATTGCGGCGCGCACCAATACCAGCAAGCGCATGCTCTATTATTATTTCGGAGACAAGGACGGCCTCTATCGCGCAGTCCTGTTGTCCTACTATGAAAGGCTGCGTACGTCCGAAGTCGAGCTGGATCTCAGCCATCAATCGCCGCTTGCGGCGCTTCAGGCGCTGGTCGAATTCACGTTCGACTATCACATGAAGCATGCCGACATCGTGCGCCTGGTGATGGTTGAGAACATGCACAAGGGCCGCCACGTCGCCAAGCTGCCCCAGGTGATGCCGATCAACACCAGCGTGCTGGATGCGGTGGCGGATATCTGCGAGCGCGGCGCGCGCGAAGGAAGCATGCGCGCGGGGTTGGACAATTTCGACCTTTACACCACCATCGCCGCGCTGTGTTTTTTCAATGTCTCCAACCGCTACACGTTCCGCGCCATCTTCAAGCACGACATGGCCGACCCCAAAGAGTCGGATGCGCGGCGCAAATCCATCTGGGAGGTCGTGCGGCGGTTCGTGATCCCCTGATGCGGCAGCAGGGCAAGCTGCCAGGGGATTCATTTTTCTTGTTTTTCAATCCCTTAATGGGCCCTTCCCGTGCCCGGTTGCACAATTGTCGAACAAGCGGGTATCAC
>DATKPL010000327.1:0-4671 GCA_035524155.1 Rhizomicrobium sp. | reverse complement strand
TTCAGGCCGTTACGCAGATTCAGGAACAGACGCTCACGTTCGTTCCGAAGATCGTCGCGATGGTGGCGTCGGCCATCATGCTGATGCCGTGGATGAGTCACCGCCTGATGGAATTCACGTCAACATTATTCTGGTCCATTCAAAAAATTTGAGTGAGGGGAGCGGCCGAACGTCAGCCGTTCGGTCGCTGGTTGTTTCATGTCCCTGGCCGACTTCAGCCAACTCGTGCCCGTTTATGTCCTGGTCCTGGTGCGCATCGGGGCCATGATGATGTACGCGCCGCTGCTCGGCAGCGCGCAAATTCCCCGGCAGGTTCGAGCGCTGATCGCCTGCGTGCTTTCGCTCGCGGTCGCCCGCGGCGTTGCGCCGCCGGCCGAACCGATTCGTTCCCTCGGACTTCTCGCCGTCGGAATCGGCGGCGAAATGGTCTTTGGCCTGGCAATGGGAATGATCCTCTCCTTCTGCTTCATCGCCGCGCAATGGGCCGGCGATCTCATCGGCCAGCAGATCGGCATCAACCTCAGCGAAACTTTCGATCCGCAATACGGAACCCAGGGCGCGATCCTCGGCAATCTTTTTTTCATGCTCACGCTGGTCGTGTTCCTCACCATCAACGGCCACCGTGCCATGCTCATGGGCGTGCGCGCGAGTTTCGATTCGCTGCCGCTGCTGTCGGTCGGAATGAATCGCTCGCTGCTCGGACTGCTCGTGGGATTGTTCGAGGCATCGACGCAATTGGCGCTACAGCTTGCCGCGCCCGTACTGGTGTCGCTGCTCGTGGTGGATCTGGCGCTCGGATTCATCGGCAAGACGATGCCGCAGTTGAACGTGATGTCGCTCGGCCTGTCGATTCGGGCCATCGTTGGAATGATCGTGCTGATTATCGGGATCGGCTTGACCAGCCGCGTGATTCGTGAATCGGTTCGCGACGGCATGAACTCGATGTATCAGGCTTATACCGCGCCCGCGCCGGCGCCAAGCGCCAACTGACGGAGCCAGCATGGCTGAGAATGATACGGGCGAAAAGACCGAAGCACCGACGCCGCGGCGCCGCCAGGAGGCTCGCGATGCCGGGAATATTGCGCGCAGCCCCGATCTCAACGCCGCCGTTCTGATGATCGGGATTCTCTTTTTGCTCCGCTCCTTCGGCCCGCCGATTATCTCGGCGCTTCGCATGGTTGTGACCGAACTGCTCAGCACGGACTCGCTCTCCAGTCTCGACGCCACGGCCACCGGCGCGCAGGTTGCTCGCTCGTTCGTCGCGGTTGGAGTCGCGATGACGCCGCTGTTCATCGGCATCATGCTGATCGCGATCATCGTCAACATGTTGCAGGTCGGCCTGTATTTCAACCTCGGCCGCATTTCCCCCAATTGGGCCGCCCTCAATCCCGTCCGCGGCTGGAACCGCCTTTTTTCCGGACGGCGCACTTTCGTCCGTCTCGGCATGAGCTTCGTGAAAGTTGTCTTGGTCGCGCTGGTCGCGTATAGCGCCATCCACGGCCGGCTCGCCCAGATCATCAGCGCGCAAGCGATCGGCTTCGCCGAAATTTTCTCACTGGGCGCGCAAACCGTTTTCGCAATCACGCTCCGCATCGGAGCGCTGCTCGTCTGCCTGGCGATCCTTGACTACTACTACCAGCGCTATCAACTCGAAGAAGACCTCAAGATGACCAAGCAGGAGATCAAGGACGAGATGCGCCGGATGGACGGCGATCCCAAGATCAAATCCCGCCGCCGGCAGATCACTCTTGAGCGCTATAAGAAGTGGCTGAAGAAGGAAGTTCCCAAAGCCGACGTCGTCATTACCAACCCGACTCACTACGCGGTGGCACTCAAATACGACCCGGCCACCATGCACGCGCCGCGGGTGATCGCCAAGGGCCAGGATCAACTCGCCAAGCGCATCCGCGAGATCGCGGCGGAGGAAGGCATCCCCATCGTCGAGCGCCCGCCGCTGGCGCGGGCCCTGTATCGCCTGTGCAAGATCGGCGACGAGATTCCCGAGCAATTTTATTCGACCGTCGCAGAGATCATCGCCTATGTCTATCGCCTGGCCGGCAAAGCGTCGGAACTGATGAAAGCGGGGAGTGTCCGGTGAACTCAATTTTCGATTTTGGATTTTTGATTTTGGATTGAATTTAAGAAATGTCAGCGATTGCCTCCAACCCGATCCTCAGCAAGATTCACGCCAACCGCGGCATGATCTTCCCGCTGGCGTTCATGAGCCTGCTGCTGGTGATTCTGGTTCCGCTGCCGACGGAAGTTCTGGATTTCCTGCTGATCATCAATCTCACGCTGTCGGCCATCATCATGGTCACGACGATTTACGTGAAAAGCCCGCTGGAATTCAGCGTTTTTCCCTCGCTGCTGCTCTCGATCACGATGTTTCGCCTGGTGCTCAACGCGGCGACGGCGCGATTGATCCTCACCGCGGGTCGCGATGGCGAGGACGTCCAGATGGCCATGCACGCCGCCGGCGAAGTTGTGCGGGCGTTCAGCGCTTTCGTCACCGGCGGCTCGCTCGCGGTCGGCGTGATCATCTTCATCATTATCGTGGTGATTCAATTCGTCGTGATCACTCGAGGCGCTACGCGCATCAGCGAAGTGGCGGCGAGGTTCACTCTCGACGCCATGCCCGGCAAACAGATGGCGATCGACGCCGACCTCAACGCCGGCAACATCAACGAAGCCGAGGCCCGACGCCGGCGAGCCGAGATCGCACAAGAAGCGGATTTCTACGGCGCGATGGACGGCGCCAGCAAATTCGTTCGCGGCGATGCCGTCGCGGGCATTGTCATCACTTTTGTCAACGTTCTCGGCGGTTTGTACGTCGGCATGGTGGAACATGGCTGGGGTCTTTTCGATTGCCTCCAGCTTTACACCAAGCTGACTATCGGCGACGGTCTGGTCAGCCAAATTCCGGCCTTCATCGTCTCCCTCGGCGCCGGCCTGATCGTGACCCGCACCAGCAGCAAGACCAACCTCGGCGACGAGATGCTTTCGCAGGTCTTCGCCAAGCCCAGGGCCATGGTGATCGCCGCCTGCTTTCTGGGCCTGCTGATTCTGACGGATTTGCCGAAATTCCCGCTCGTGGTGCTCGGAACTTGCTGCGGCGGAATGGCATATCTGCTCAACAAAAGCAACGTCCGCGCCGCCACGGCGACGGCGAAAAAGGAGCAGGACAAGGCCGCCAAGAAAGATCCGGAAAAAGTCGAAAAACTTCTCGATCTCGACGCGATGGAACTCGAAGTCGGCTACGGATTGGTCCGGTTGGTGGACGTCAAGAAAGGGGGAGACCTGCTCGATCGCGTCAGCATGATCCGCCGGCAGATCGCCACTGAACTTGGCATCATCGTGCCGCCGGTGCGCATCCGCGACAACATGCAACTCAGCGCCAATACCTACGTCGTGAAAATCAAAGGGCAGGCCGTCGCCAAGGGTGAAACGTATCCCGAACAATTCCTCGCCATGGACAATGGCGCGACCAGCGGCCCGATCCTCGGTGCGACCAAGACCACCGAGCCAGCCTTTGGCCTGCCGGCGTACTGGATCACCGAGCCACAGCGCGCCAACGCGGAGATGCTGAATTACACCGTCGTCGAAGCCAGCGCTGTGCTGGCCACGCACTTGACGGAAGTCATCAAATCGCACGCGTATGAATTATTGACCCGGCAGGAAGTCAAGAATCTCCTCGACAACCTCAAAACTCGCCTGCCGGCCGTCGTGGAGGAAGTCATTCCCACGCAAATCAAACCGGGCGAATTGCAGAAAGTCATGCAGAGCCTGCTGCGCGAGCGCGTTCCCGTGCGCGATCTGGAAACGATTCTCGAGACCCTCGGCGATTTCGCCTCGCGCACCAAGGACTTGGACATCCTCGCGGAATACGTTCGGCACGCGCTGGCTCGCACCATCTGCAAGCAATACGTGGATGACAAGGATCGTCTCTGGTGCGTCACCCTCGATCCGGCGCTGGAGGACCTCATCAACGGCCACATCGAGCGATCCGAGCGCGGCTCGACGAATACGATGCCGCCGCAGACGGCTCAGCAGATTGTTCAGAACATCGCGGCCAAGACCAACGAACTAACCCAGACCGGCCGGTCGGCGGTCGTGCTTTGCAGTCCGAACGTGCGCTCGACGGTTCGGCGAATGATCGAGAATTCTCTGCCGCAGGTTGCGGTGCTGGCTTACAACGAAGTCGTGCCGGAGGCCACTGTGGAGGCCGCGGCATTGGTTGGTATCAGTGGGTAAGGGCTATGGGGAAGGTGTTTCTATGAATTTGCGAACGTTTCAGGCTCCCACGATGTCGGAGGCGCTGACCCAGGTGAAAAAGTCCATGGGCGTCGACGCCGTCATCCTGCATACGCGGATGATTCACAAACCACGCTGGCTCGGTTTGCGCCGCATGGAGTTCGTCGAAATCACCGCCGGCAACGGAATTCAAATCGCTCACCGCCCAAATCGTCGTCCGAGTATTCCGGAGGCCTATCGCAAAACCCTGACTCCGCCGCGGCCGGCGGTCGAGCCGGCGCGCGATCTCGGCGCGCGTGGCCGCGAGCTTCTCGAAGCCCCCAAAGTCCAAACCGCCATGATAACCGTTGTGGCGGATGAAATGAGTTGCCTAAAACAGTTGGTCAAGGAACTGGTCCACCAAACCCGAAGTCAGGGAGC
>DATKPL010000326.1:0-4213 GCA_035524155.1 Rhizomicrobium sp. | reverse complement strand
TCACAGCGGTCGGGCGGAAAAGGGGCAAGATCCCGGCGCACCCAGCCGGTCGGCGTAAGATGGAAATAGCCGTTTTCGCTTCTGGGAAATTCCCGGCTTGTCATGTCCGCCTCATACGATGCGCAGGTTGCTTTCCAGCCTGGTGACACCGGAAACGCCCCATACCGCGTTCTCGGCAGCGGCGCGCTCGCTCCAGCCATGCACATTGCCTTCCAGGACCACCTTGCCGTTGTCGTGAACCGCGACATGGATCTGCTCCGCATCGACTTCGGCGTTCCGGCGAAACGCTTCCTCGATGCGGCGGCGGATATCGGGAAGAACCGGCTGGTTCCTGATTGTGATGTTGTTGACGACCCCCACCAGGCCGGTGAGTTGGGAAATCCGCTCCTGTGCGGCCGTGCGCTGGAACTGCCAATCGACTTCGCCTTCCAGGTAGAGCCAGCCGCCATGGACCGTGATGCGGATTCGATCCTTCGGCAGTGCCGAATCCCAGCTCATGATATCGGCGGCGCGCGTGGCGATTTCGTCGTCGGCAGTTTTCCTGTGGTTGGGAACGCGGACCTCGAGCTCTTCAGCCACCGCGCGCACGCCTTTAACGCGCCGCACCGCTGCTTCGGCGGCCAGCTTCTCGGCATAGTTGGAGACATGGCCCGTCAATGTCACCACGCCTTTGTCCACCACGACACCGATATGGGCCGCTTCGACCTTGGGGTCGAAACCAAGTTCATCCAGGATATCCTGACGCAGGACGAGATCGTTCATGACGTGCGCTCCCTCTATCCATGGAAAAAATACCGCGCGGATGCGGCGCAGACTTTGATCGGGGTCAATATCCCGAAACCGGGCTTGGGCTCTATTTTCGGCTAAGGAAGGGAAACCGCCATGGCCAAAGCCGATTACATCCGCTGGTTCCACGAATTGGGCATGAAAGATGTTTCCCTGGTGGGCGGGAAGACCGCGTCCCTGGGCGAACTTTATAATGCGCTGGCGCCGAAGGGCCTGCACGTGCCCGACGGCTTCGCCATCACCGCCGGGGCCTACCGCGACGCCGTCGAGCAGGCCGGGATACGCGGTCAGCTTCAGCGCCTGATGGAAAATCTGGATGCATGTTCGGTGGCGGATTTTGCCAACCGGGCGCGCGCCGCACGGGACCTTATCTATCGCGCGACCGGCACGGAAGAAATTCGCCGGCAGGTGGCCGAAGCTTACCGGAGCCTGAGAGCTGAATATGGCGAGGAGCTTTCGGTAGCGGTGAGAAGTTCGGCCACCGCCGAAGATCTGCCCAATGCCAGCTTTGCCGGCCAGCATGAAAGCTACATCAATGTGCGCGGGGAAACAGCCCTATTCGAGGCCTGCCGCCGCTGTTTCGCCTCGCTCTTCACCGATCGCGCCATTGTGTACCGGAACCAGAACGGCTTCGACCATCTCAAGGTCGCTCTTTCCGTTGCGGTGATGCGGATGGTCCGGTCCGACCGGGCGGCAAGCGGCGTGGTCTTCACGCTCGACACCGAGTCGGGCTTTCGCGACGTGGTCCTGGTCACCGGAAGTTACGGTCTTGGCGAGAATATCGTGCAGGGCAGGGTCGATCCCGACGAGTTTTATGTCCATAAGCCGACATTCCTCGCGGGGCATCGCAATGTGCTTCGCCACACATTGGGCAGAAAACAGCAGAAGCTGGTCTTCGCCGGATCGGCGGGAGGCACGATCAACAAGCCGGTGACCAAGGCGGAGCGGGACCGTTATTGTCTCGGCGATGCCGAAATATTGGCCCTCGCGGATTACGCGCTTCTGATCGAGAAGCATTATTCCGGTGCCGCCGGCCGCCCCACCCCCATGGATATCGAATGGGCCAAGGACGGTTTCGACGGCAAAATCTATATCGTGCAGGCAAGGCCGGAGACCGTGGCGTCCCGGCGCGCGCAAGGTGTGATTCAGGCCTACGCGCTCAAGGACAAGGCTGCGGCGCTGCTCGCCGGCCGCGCCATCGGCGAGAAGATCGCAACCGGAAAAGTACGCCGCGTCAAAAGCGAACGGGACCTGGCGGATTTCCGGGGCGGAGAGATCCTGGTGGCCGAGACCACCACCCCGGACTGGGAGCCGGTCATGAAGCAGGCGGCCGGAATAATCACCGACCGCGGCGGACGGACCTGCCACGCCGCGATCATCGCCCGCGAAATGGGCATCCCGGCGGTTGTCGGCACCGTCGACGGAATGTCAAAGCTGCGCGACGGCATGGCGGTGACGCTGAGCTGTGCGGAGGGCGATATCGGCCATGTCTATCAGGGCGTGCTGGGTTTCTCGGTCACCGATATCAAGGTCAGCGATTTGCCGCGCCCCCGCACGCAGATCATGGTCAATCTGGGCGATCCGGATATGGCATTCCAATGCGCCATGCTGCCCAGTGACGGCGTGGGACTGGCCAGGATGGAATTCATCATCAACGAATTCATCGGCATCCATCCCATGGCGCTTGTCCATCTGAAGAATCTCAAGAACGGCAGGGCAAAAAACAAGATTGCCAGGCTGACAGCGGGATATACCGAACCGGCAGACTATTTCGTCCAGCGCCTGGCGGAGGGAATTGCCGTGATCGCCGCCGCTTTCTATCCCAAGCCGGTGATCATGCGGCTTTCCGATTTCAAGACCAACGAATATGCCCGGCTTTTGGGCGGCGCGGAATTCGAGCCGGTCGAGGAAAACCCCATGCTGGGGTTCAGGGGGGCGTCGCGCTATGCCCATCCTGCCTATGCCGCGGGCTTCGCGCTGGAATGCAGGGCGCTCAGGCATGTCCGCGAGACAATGGGCCTGACCAACCTCAAGATCATGGTGCCTTTCTGCCGCCGCGAGGATGAGGCAAGGCAGGTGATCGACACCATGGCCCGGCATGGCCTGGTGCGGGGCGCGAATGGGCTGGAAATCTTCGTGATGTGCGAAATACCCAATAATGTGATCCGCATCGACGGCTTCGCCAAATTGTTCGACGGTTTTTCGATCGGCTCGAACGATCTCACCCAGCTTACCCTGGGCGTGGACCGTGATTCCGAGATCGTGGCGTTCGATTTTGACGAGCGCGATCCCGGCATGACCGAAATGCTCAGGCTGGCGATCGAGGGCGCCAAGCGCAACCGCCGCCATGTCGGAATCTGCGGCGAGGCGCCGGCCAATTATCCCGAAATCGCCCAGCGCCTGGCGCAGCTCGGTATCGACTCGATCAGCGTCAATCCCGCCAGCCTGATCAAGACCTTCAAGGTGGTCGGCGAGGCCGAGGCCCATAGCCTTACCGCGATGGCATCGTGACGGTCAGGCCGGGATGTTTTCGATTTCGCTGACGCTGATCTGCTGTTTCAAACGGCGCACGTCATCGGGGTGACACAGTTCGGTGCCCTCGGTAAGAACTGCGGCGGTGCCCGCGGCAGTGGCAACACGCAGCGCCTCGCTCCATGGCAACTCCCTTGCCAGAGCCCAGATCATCGCGCCCATGAAGCTGTCACCCGCGCCCACCGTGCTGGCCGGCTGAACCGCGGGGCAATAGGCGCGGAACGCGGATTGCCGGGTCACCAGGAGTGCGCCTTGCGCGCCCAGGCTGAGTGCGATGGCTTCGATCTGCGATCGTGACAGCACGTCGCGGCATGCTGCGATCTGCGCGCGTTCATTGCTCAAATCGTCATCGACCAGGCTGGAAAGCTCGCGCAAATTCGGCTTGATCAGGTGGAAAGGTGCTTTCGTGGCCTCCTTCAGCGCTTCGCCCGCCGTGTCCAGGAACGCCTTCTGCCCCGCGCGCCGTGCGGTTTCGGCGAAGCGGGCATAAAAGTCGTTGGGCACGCCGGGCGGCAGGCTGCCGCTGGCGCAGGCGAGGCCCGGACCCATCCGCTCCACCGCGGCGAGGCAGGCCTGCCATTCGCGTACCGACAAGTCTGGCCCGGGAAGGATGAAGCGATATTGGCGGCCCGACTGCCGGTCGAGAATGGTGATGTCTTCGCGCGTCTCGCCCTCGATTTCGATCACTTCGCCTTTGACGTGTTCGCGCTCGAGAAGACGAGAGAGAGCCCGGCCGGTGAGCCCACCCGCGGGATAGATCGCGGTCACATCGCCGCCCAGCCTTCCCACGACCCGCGCCACGTTGATGCCGCCGCCGCCCGGATCGCGGCGGCTTCCATGGCAGCGCACTTTTTCCGTGGGAATAACGGCTTCAGCGACAGCGGAAACATCCACG
>DATKPL010000325.1:0-8556 GCA_035524155.1 Rhizomicrobium sp. | reverse complement strand
GGCCGGTCTTGAGGTTATTGCCGATATAAAGGTCCTGGCTCAGGTCTTTCGCGGGCGCCTGAAGCCGCTGCCGAAGCTCGGCCTCCTCGCCGTTCTGGGTAAACGTGATGCAGTCCATCGGGCAGATGTCGACGCAGGCATCGCATTCGATGCAGAGCTGCCCGGTGAACACCGTCTGCACGTCGCAATTGAGGCACCGCTCGGCCTCTTTCAGCGCCAATTCGACGTCGTAACCAAGCTCCACTTCGGCCTTGATGTCGCGCAAGGCGACGACCTTGTCGCGGTGCGGCACGCGGTAGCGCTTATCGGGCGCGATCTCGTTGTCGTAGGACCATTCATGAATGCCCATCTTCTGGCTGGTCACTGCGACCTGCGGAGCGGGCCGTATGGCGACGTCCTCGCCGCGGCAGAAGCGGTCGATCGAAATCGCCGCCTCATGGCCGTGCGCCACCGCCCAGATGATGTTTTTCGGCCCGAACGCCGCATCGCCGCCAAAGAACACTTTCGGATGGCTGGACGCCATTGTCTTCGGATCGACCTTGGGCATGTCCCATTTGTCGAACTCGATGCCGATATCGCGCTCGATCCAGGGGAAGGCATTCTCTTGCCCCACCGCCACCAGCACATCGTCGCATTGCATGATCACATCGGGCTCGCCCGCCGGCACCAGGTTGCGGCGGCCCTTGGTGTCATATTCGGCTTTCACTTTTTCAAAGCGCACACCGGTGAGTTGACCCTTCTCATGCAGGAATTCCTTGGGCACCAGGAAATTATGGATCGGAATGCCTTCGTGCTGGGCGTCTTCCTTTTCCCAGGGGCTGGCTTTCATCTCCTCGAAGCCCGAGCGCACCACCACATCCACTTTCTCGCCGCCCAGCCGGCGCGAGGTGCGGCAGCAATCCATCGCCGTATTGCCGCCGCCCAGCACGATCACGCGCTTGCCGATCTTGGTGGTGTGGCCGAACGACACCGACGAGAGCCAGTCGATGCCGATATGGATATGCTCCTTGGCTTCCTTGCGGCCGGGAATATCCAGTTCGCGCCCGCGCGGCGCGCCGCAGCCGCCAAAGATCGCGTCGTAATCCTCGGCCAAAAGCGATTTCAGCGAATTCACCTTCTGGCCCAGCCGCAATTCCGGCTGAAGATCGAGGATGTAATTCACTTCCTCGTCCAGCACGGTTTCGGGCAGGCGGAATTTCGGGATCTGGGTGCGCATCATGCCGCCCGCCGACGCGTCGCCATCATACAGAACCACATTATAGCCGAGCGGCAGAAGATCGCGCGCCACGGTGAGCGAGGCAGGCCCGGCGCCGATCAAGGCCACGCGCTTGCCGTTCCTGCGCGCGGCCGGTTTGGGCATGCGCGCCGCGACATCACAACCATCTTTGGCCTTGTTGTCGGCGGCGACGCGTTTCAGCCGGCAGATGGCCACCGGCTGCGCCTTCCCCGTGACCTCTTCCACGCGGCCCCGGCGGCAGGCGGGTTCGCAGGGCCGGTCGCAGGTGCGGCCCAGGACACCCGGAAACACATTCGAATGCCAGTTGACCATATAGGCGTCGGCGTAGCGCCCGGCAGCGATCATGCGGATATATTCGGGCACCGGCGTGTGGGCAGGGCATGCCCATTGGCAATCCACCACCTTGTGGAAGTAATCGGGGTTCTTGATGTCGGTGGGCGGCATGCCGCCATCGGATACCGGTTTGACCGGCCGCGCATCCGGCGCGCGCCGGGGCGGATCACTCAATGATGGACTGCTCATGTTGCTGACAATTCCCCAATGACCTGCCTCGACGGACGCCTGGTGGATGATGTTTTCAGCTATGCAAGCGTTCCGATCTCGACTCCCTGAAACCTTCGAGGCAGCGAGCCCGTCTGTTCGGGCTCTCCTCTGTCGTTCCTTAGTGACGCGCATATTAGCCAGCGCGCGCAAGGGGAAAAAGGGCTTGACCGTCATTTTGCGGCGTATGCGGAACAGCCGAAAGAGAGGATTTCCCCCTTTCATCAAGGCCTTACGGGCTGCTCACAAATCCACAGGGCCGCACCAGCCCGGCAGGTAGGACGCTTCTTTTCCCTTGGCGAGCTTCAACCCATGTTCCAATGCGCGGGTGAAATTCTTTTCAACAAGCTTTCGCTTGATGCGTCGGCGCAGGAAATCGGCCCAGAGGAATTCGCTGAACGGCGTGGTGTCCTTGGCATAGCCGCCCATGCGGCGCAGTTCTCCCGCCAGCGAACGATAGGGATCGTCTTCCAGATGCTCGACATTCTTGGGAATGGCGCGCGCGCTTCTGCGCAGGCCCTTGGTGTCGAAAGGATGCATCCAGTCCCGCTGATCCAGCACGAACCAGAATGTATCCGGATCGACGAAAGAGAGATCGGCCACCACCGTCACATAGAGCTTCTTCAGCCCTTCCTTGTGCAGCGCCAACGCCAGGTGATGGTGATCGACGATGTAATGTTTGTCGCCCGGCCCCAGGATCACCGGGATCAGATGCTTTTCCAGAAAGGCGCGGCGTTTCCTGGCGCCATCCTGGTCGCGCCAGTGTTTGCGGCGCGCATTCACTTCGCGCATGCCCACCGTCATCTGGGTCGGGCGAAGCTCGAGGATGGAGACGGGCTTGAGAACCGGTTCTCGCGCATTCCCGGGGGGAAAATCCTTGGCGGCCATCATCGAATCCGTTTCGGCATAGGCGTGAAATTGTAATATCAAAGCCCAAGAGGGAACAGAGTGAGCGAACAGGGAGGACAAGCGCGCATGTGGCCGGCGACGCGCCAGCAGGCGATCCGCGATGTGATGGCGTCCCTGGCGCTGGCCGCCATCGTCATCCCGGAGCAGTTGGCCACCGCGCGGCTGGCCGGCGTGCCGCCCGCCCTGGGGCTGATCGTGTTCGTGGCGGCGTCCTTCGGCTTTTTTATCTTCGGCGCCAACCGCTATCTGTCGGCGGGCGCGGATTCCACCATCGCCCCCATCTTCGCGGGCGCGCTGGCGCTATTGGCGCCGGCCGGTTCACCACATTATCTGGCGCTGGCGGCGGCGCTGGCCCTGATGGTGGGCGCGTTTGCCGCGCTGGCGGGCCTGCTCAGGCTGGGCTGGATCGCGCGGCTCTTGTCGGTGCCCGTCATCACCGGCTTCCTGGCCGGCATCGCCGTCCATATTATCGTCTCGCAATTGCCCGCCCTGTTGGGCATTCAGGGTGGCGGCTCGGCCTTTTTCGGCGCCATCGCCAATCTTGCCGGCCATGTCGGCCAGTCCAATCCTTATGCCCTCGGTATTGGCGTTTTCGTTTTTGCCGCGATCACAATATCGGAAAAGCTGGACAAGCGTTTTCCCGGCGCCCTGGCGGCCATGGCGCTGGCGACGCTCGCGGTGATGTTCCTGGGCTGGGATGTGCCGGTGCTGGGCGCGGTTCAGCCGCCGGCTTTCGTGCCCGACCTGCCCCAGATCACGCTGTCCGATCTTCCGCGTCTGATGCCCATCGCGCTGATCGTGACATTGGTGGTGATGATCCAGACCGCCACCGTGTCGCGCGCCTTCGGCGGCGGCGAGCGCGAGATCGATCGCGACCTTCTGGGCGTGGGTGTGGGCGGCATGCTGAGCGGACTTCTGGGCGGCTTCGCCGCCAATGCCAGCCCGCCGCGCACCGCCATCGTCAAGGAAAGCGGCGGGAGCACGCGCATGACAGGCCTTGCCGCGGTGGCGATCGTCACCTTGTTCCTGCTGTTCGCACCGGGATTGCTGGCGCATTTGCCGGAGGCGGCGCTGGCAGGCCTCCTGTTGTTCGTGGCGCTGCGCATCTTTCGCGTCGGCACGATGCGCACCATCGCGGCCGAGAGCCCGGCCGAATTCCTGCTCCTGGCGGTGACCGCGCTTGCCATCGTGCTGATGCCCATCGCCACCGGTGTGGGTGTCGGCATTGCGCTGTCGTTGCTGCACGGCGTGTGGACCATCGTCCAGACCCGCGCGGTGATCTTCGAGCTGATCCCGGGCACCACGGTGTGGTGGCCAAAAAGCTCCCAATTCAAAGGCGAGACCAGGCCCGGCTTATTGGTGGCGGGATTCCAGGCGCCGCTGTTCTTCCTCAATGCCGAGACTTTTCGCGCCACACTGGGTCAGGCGATCAAGCAGGCATCGCCGCCCCTCAAGGCCATCGTGCTGGAGGCCTCGAGCATCGTCGAACTGGATTTCAGCGGCGCGGAGGCCCTGTCGGAGTTGATCGGCCACTGCAACGACCGGCGCATCGTCTTCTATGTGGCGCGGCTGGAATCCCTGCGCGCGCAGGAGGCGTTTGCCCGCTTCAGCATCCTGCCCCTGATCGCCCATGGCAAGACCTATCCCAGCGTCGCCGACGCGGTCCGGCAGTTCGACGCGGATTTTCTCCAGCCTTAATTTGTCCCGGGCTCGACCAGGGCGATGCCGGTTTTGAAATCCACCAGCAGCGACCAGAGATCCGACACCGCTTGCGCGTTGCCGGTCGCCGTCATGCCATGACCCATGGCGTCGGCCAGCGTCTTCTGCCCCAGGATCACGGGCTCCAGCACCGCGCGTGTGGTGGTCACGCTGGCGTTGGCATGGGGATCGGACTTGCCGCCGATCCAGGTCAGCGCGCCATGCTCCAGCGTGGAAGCCAGCACCTCCTTGGTATCCGTGAAGCGCCAGTTGATCACGATCTTGCTCGCGCCCGCGCGCGGACCGTCGATCCGGGTGCCGAGATAATCGAAGACTTGCCCCGCCGTCATCACGTGCAGAATCGATGGACTGATGGCGGGTGTGGCACGTTGCGGCCCGGGCCTGTCGCTGCGCAATTTCAGCGCCGCCAGCAGATAGGAGCTGCGCGTCGGCCCGTTCTCGGCCGCATAGCCCATCTGCTCGAAGGCATCCGCCGCCAACGCGCGCGCATCCTTGTTGGACGGGTCGGCGAACACGACCTGATCCATCACCTCGGCGACCCAGCGGTAATTGCCCGCCTTGAAGTCATTGCGCGCCCGCGCGATGACCGCGTCCGCCCCGCCCATATATTCAACTGTTTTCCTGGCCTCTTCGACCGGCGGCAGGCGATCCAGATTGGCGGGATTGCCGTCATACCAACCCATATAACGCTGATAGACCGCCATCGCGCCCAGGGAAAGCGAGCCGTAATAGGGATGCACGGCCCAATCCTTTTCCAGACCCGGCGGCAGCTTGAGCGTGTCGGCAATCTCGCGCGGCTCCATCCCCTCATTCATCATGCGCAAGGTCTGATCGTGGATATATTTATAAACATCGCGATGGTCCGCCAGATTCTCGCGCACCCGCGCATTGCCCCATACCGGCCATTGATGCTGGTTGATCAGGATCTGCGCGTCATTGCCGAAACGATCCAGCGCGGCATTCAGGGCCTGGGACCAGCTCTGGGCATTGCGGACATAGGTGCCGCTGATGTTCAGGATGTTGTGCAGGGTATGGGAGTCGTCTTCGCCCATGTCCAGGACATGCGACCCGGGAAGATAGACGAACATCTCCGACGGCGCTTCGGTGTCCAGGGCGAGCTGGAATTGGAATGTCACCCCGTCGATGGTGCGGGTTTCGAACGGCCTGGTGATGCTGTCATTGGGCGGGACGATGGGGCCCGCTCCCCCGGCGCCGCGCGAAATGATCTCCCCTTCGCCGTAATCCACCACGCCTGTCGCGCTGACCGGAAGCGCGCCGGTGCCGAACTGGAACTGCCCGCGCGCTCCTTTCAGGTTCGATGCCATCGAATCGTCGACAATGGCCCGCATGAAATTGACCGGCGCGATCACTTTTATCTTGCCGGACGCCGCATCGGCGGGCGAGACCACGGCGCTGGCACCGCCCCAATGATCGGCATGGTTATGGGTATAGATCACCGCCACCACGGGTTTCTTCGGCCGGTGGGCGAAATAAAGATCCAGTGCGATGCGCGCCGCGCTCGGCGACGCCAAAGTATCGATCAGGATCAGGCCGGTCTTACCTTCGACGATCGTCATCTCCGATGCCGAATAGTTGCGCACCTGATAGATGCCGTCCGTCACCTTGAAGAGGCCGTTGGCGGTGTCGAGCTGCGCCTGGCGCCACAGGCTGGGGTTCACCGTCGCCGGCGCCGGGCCGTCATTCACGAACGCATAGGCCTGGTTTTGCGAGTCCGGAATGGTGGCGATAAAGCCCCGGTTGGCGTCCTCGAAATCCTGCCGGTCCGCGAACGGCAACCGCCCCAGCACCGCCTGATTGGCGGCGGCGACATCCGGTTGGGCGGGCTTTGCCTCCTGCGCCAGCGCGGGCGCAGCCAGCACAAGCGCACAAACAAAAAATAAGGCGGATTGCGTGGCCATGAGACCCTCCCAGCGCGATTCGTACAAAATCGCACGGGAGCAGACTCAAATCATCGCAAAACTTTTCCTTAGCCGTACCGGGCGGTGGGACGTGACGCGGCTGTAATCTTGGCCAGCGGCAAACCCCTTGCCGCATCCAGCGCGCGTTGAATGGCAGTGCGGCGATAGTCCCATTTGGCATCAGCGGGCGGCGGCACGATCACCATGGTGGCGTTGGCCTCGAAGAACAGCAATTCGCCGTCTGCGCCCACCGCAAAGTCGATCCCGCCATAATCCAGGCCCAGTTCGACGGCGACGCGGCGGATCGCGGCCATCGCCTTTGGTCCCAGCGCGTCTTCCATGTCCTCGAGGAAGCGCCGCTCCTCCTCGCGATGCTCTTCTTCGATCCCCATGTCGGCGGTGAAATAATGCACCTTCCAGTCCGACGAGATCGCCAGATGGAGGGGATAAAGCGCCCCGCCGATGAACATCACCCGGTATTTGCGCGCCTTGCCGTCGGACCCGCGCGCATCCAAATATTCGATGGCCAGCACGTCATCGCCGGGAAGCCCGGCGCAAGCCTTGGCGACATCCTCTTCCCGCTCCACCTTCACGAAATGCTGACCGGTATGGAAGCCGGGCGCGCGCAGCAACAGCGGAAAATCCAGGCCTTTCAATTCATCCTTGCGCGCCAGCTTCATGTTGGGGCTTCGCACATCGGGCAGCGCGCGCATGCGCTCGACATTTTCCACCCGCCCCGTCTTCAGCACCTCGGTGGGCGGGTTGACCACGGGCGCGGCACTGCGCGTCACGATCTTTTCGGCCATCAGAAGCGCGTCACGGCAAAGATCGGCGTCGCCGATCACGTTGAACACCAAGTCATGGCGCGGCAGCGGCAGCGCCGGATCGTGATATTCCACATAGAGCACCGTCACCTTGTAGGCGACACCATCGAAAATATGCTTGGCGGGAATGTTGCCGCCCTTGACCGAGACCAGCAGCAGCACCCGGATGGCGGGCTCTTTCCCGCGATAGCGCTGTTCGGCAATGCCCTGCCCGGCAAAGCTCAACCGCCAATGTTTTTCCGCTTCGGCCACCTCGTCCAGCGCCGCCAGCACCTGGGCCAGGCTGCGATGCGCTTCCCGCGAGGTGCCGTCGATGGCCAGGCCTGCTTCCAGCGCGCTTCGCGCGGCATACAGTTCGCCATCCTCGAACAGGATCGTGCCCAGATTGACCCAGCCTGCGGCATTTTTGGGATGGCATTGCACCATCTGCTTGTAGAGCGTGCGCGCGGCCGAACGATTGTCGTTTTCATGGGCCAGGGCCGCCAATTCACCCAATGCCGGACCATGGGCAGGATCCTGGCGCAGCACTTCCAGATAAGCGTCTTTGGCCTCTTCGGCGCGTCCGGCGGCAACCAGCCCGCGCGCCCGCGCCAACAGCTGTTCCAGGCCCGAGGCGATCCGGCCGCTCATGGGATGGCGCGCAACTTCTGTTCGCGCCTGACGCCGAATTCCAGCACGGCCTTCAGCATCGCTTCCAGGTCGCGCATCTCGGTGCGATGATTGACCAGGGCAGCGCGGATGGCGAGCTTGCCGTTGATGATGGTGGTGGACGGCGCGGCGATGCCGCTTTCCTGCAGGTCGCCCACGATGGCGGCATTGACCTCGTCCGCCGCGCGGTACCGGAAGCAGACGATGTTGAGTTCGGTGCGGGTAAGAAGCTCCAGCCGCGGTTCGGCCAGGATGCGGGCTTCCAGCCGCCGGGCCAGGTCGCAGCTGCGTTCGATCATCTCACCCAGCCGGGCGCGACCATGCGCCTTGATGGTGAACCAGGTTTTCAGCGCGCGGAAACCGCGCGACAAATCGGGCCCGAAATCGCACGGCCAATGCTCGCCGCCGGCCAGGCCGCGCGCCTCGCGCCTGAGATACGCAGCGGGATTGGCGAACGTGTCCTTGTGCGCCTTGCCGTCGCGCACCAGGAAAAAGCCGGCGTCATAGGGCACCTGGCCCCATTTGTGGAAATCGAAGGCGATGGAATCGGCCTGTTCGATGCCCTTGAGACTGGGCGCGATCCTGTCCGACAACATGCCCAATGCGCCGAACGCGCCATCGACATGAAACCAGAGGCCTTCGCGCCTGGCCAGCGCCGCCAGCGCGGCAAGATCGTCGATCGCGCCGGTATCGACCGTGCCGGCGGTGCCCACCAGCATGAAGGGCATCATGCCCGCGTCGCGGTCGCGGCGGATGGCGC